>JAQGIN010000174.1 GCA_028291125.1 Caulobacter sp. | reverse complement strand
TTGATTACAACGTGAAGGTCCGGGTGAAGCCCGACCAAACCGGCGTCGACCTCGCCAACGTCAAGATGTCGATGAATCCGTTCTGCGAGATCGCGGTCGAAGAGGCCGTCCGTCTCAAGGAAAAGGGCGTCGCCACCGAGGTGGTGATCGTCTCGATCGGCCCTGTCCAGGCCCAGGAGACCATCCGCACGGCCCTGGCCATGGGCGGCGACCGCGGGACCCTGATCGTCACCGACGCCGATCCCGAGCCGCTGGCCGTCGCCAAGCTCTTGGCCGCCGTGGCGGCCGAGGAGAAGCCCGACCTGATCCTGATGGGCAAGCAGGCCATCGATGGCGACAACAACGCCGTCGGCCAGATGCTGGCCGCCCTGCTCGGCTGGCCGCAGGCGACCTACGCCTCGGCCGTCGAGGTGTCGGGCAAGACCGCCAAGGTCACCCGCGAGGTCGACGGCGGCCTGCAGGTCCTCGACGTCAACCTGCCGGCCGTGGTCACCGCCGATCTGCGCCTCAACGAGCCGCGCTACGCCAGCCTGCCCAACATCATGAAGGCCAAGAAGAAGGAGATCGTCCAGAAGACGGTCGCCGACTACGGCGTCGACATCGCGCCGCGCCTGAAGGTGCTCAAGGTCACCGAACCGGCCAAGCGCTCGGCCGGGGTGAAGCTCGACTCCGCCGCCGACCTGGTCTCCAAGCTCAACATCGCGGGGGTGCTGTAATGGCCGTTCTCGTCGTCGCCGATAACGACAACGCGCACCTGCGCGATGGCACCCACAAGACCGTCACCGCCGCCCTGAAGCTGTCGCCCGACGTCGACCTGCTGGTGCTGGGCAAGGGCGCCAAGGCGGTGGCCGACGCCGCCGCCAAGATCACCGGCGTGCGCAAGGTGCTGCTCGCCGAGAGCGACGCCCTGGGTCACGGCGTCGCCGAGGCCCAGGCCGACGCGGTGCTGGCCCTGGCCGGCGGCTATGACGCGGTGCTGATCCCGGCCACCGCCGGCGGCAAGAACTTCGCGCCGCGCGTCGCCGCCAAGCTGGACGTCGCGCCGATCAGCGAGATCGTCGAGGTGGTCGGCCCCGACACCTTCGTGCGGCCGATCTATGCCGGCAACGCCCTGGAGACCATCCAGAGCAGCGACGGCAAGAAGATCATCACCGTGCGCCCCACCGCCTTCGCAGCGGCGGCCGAGGGCGGTTCGGCCCCGATCGAGACCGTCGGCGGCGCCGACGCCTCGGCCACCCGCTTCGTCTCCGAAGAAATGGTCAAGTCCGACCGTCCCGAACTGACGGCGGCCAAGATCGTGGTCTCCGGCGGGCGGGCGATGGGCTCGGCCGAGGAGTTCCACAAGGTGATCGAGCCCCTGGCCGACAAGCTGGGCGCCGCCGTCGGGGCCTCGCGCGCCGCCGTCGACGCCGGCTACGCGCCGAACGACTATCAGGTCGGCCAGACCGGCAAGGTGGTGGCCCCGGCCCTGTACATCGCCATCGGCATCTCGGGCGCCATCCAGCACCTGGCCGGCATGAAGGACTCGAAGATCATCGTCGCCATCAACAAGGACGCCGACGCTCCGATCTTCCAGGTCGCCGACTACGGCCTGGTGGCCGACTACAAGACCGCCGTGCCCGAGCTGATGGCCGCCCTGACGGCGGCCGGGAAGTAAGGGCGTTCGGCCCAGAACGAAGGAAAAGGCCCGGAGCATCGCTCCGGGCCTTTTTTCTGGCCGTCATGCGGGTCGCCCCGTCACTTGGGGCTGTCGATATAGACGCCCTCCGTCCAGCGCAGGTCGCCACCGGCGACGGTCGGAGCGTGGCCGGCGGCGGCCAGGATGAGCGCGAGCGAAGCCGCGCCCGCCAAAAGCAGGAACTTCATGATCCACCTGGGTTTTCTGGGTTGGTTGTGGAGAGCGGCGCCGCACCCGTAAGATGGCGCCGCGCGCGCCCCTTTACGAACGATAGCTTCTGCGCGAGGTTGTGAGCGGAGCTGACAACCTAACATGCGCCTGCCCTCGTTCCTCGCCTTGCGCGCCCTGGAGGCCGCCGCCCGCCATCGCAGCTACAGCCGCGCGGCCGAGGAGCTGCACGTGACGCATGGCGCGGTCAGCCAGCAGATCCGCAAGCTGGAGGAGGAGCTGGGCTCGCGCCTGTTCCTGCGCCGCGGCAACAGCATGGAGCCCACCCGCACCGGCGCCCAGTTGGCCGACCGAGTGGCCCAGGCGCTGCAGACCCTGCGCGATGGCGTCGAGCAGGCGCGGCAGGCGTCGTGCGCGCCCTTGGTGATCAGCTCCAGCGCCGCCTTCGCCACCCGCTGGCTGGTCACCCGGCTGGCGCGGCTGTCGGTCGAGACCGACGAACTCGACCTGATGGTGCGGGCCGAGGACCGGCTGGCCGATTTGCGCACCGACGGCGTCGACATCGCCCTGCGGTTCGGCCTCGGCGGCTGGCCGGGCCTGGAGTCCGCGGTGCTGATGACCGAGCGGCTGTTTCCGGTCTGCAGCCCGGACTTCCTGGCCCGCCACCCGATCAACGTCCCGGAGGATCTGCTGGGCGTCCCGCTGCTGCGCCTGACCGGGGCGCCGTGGTCGGTGTGGTTCACGGCGGTCGGGATCGAACCGCCGACCCTGCCGCCCGGCCTGGGGTTCGACGACAGCTCGCTGATGCTCGACGCCGCCGCCCAGGGCCTGGGCGTGGCCCTGGCCCGCAGCGGCCTGTCGGAGCGCGACCTCAACGACGGCCGCCTGGTGCGGCCGCTGGCCGGAGAGATCACCGTCGAGACCGGCCACCATTTCGTCTGGCGCGCCGACAGTCCCAAACTGGCCCGCATTCTCAAACTGCGCGACTGGTTCGTCGCCGAGGTCGGCCGCGCGGCGCGCGGCTGAACCGCCCCCGCCGCTGCGTCGCAGCAAAGCCTTGGCGACCCCTGGGTTCCTCGTGCTAGAAAGCCGACGATTGCAGGCGGGACGTTGGTCCGGCGCCGCTTCAAGCGAAGGCTTGGCTTTAATGGTTGATATCAAGACGGTCGGCGTGATCGGCGCCGGCCAGATGGGTTCCGGCATCGCGCATGTCTGCGCGCTCGCGGGTTACGACGTTCTGCTGCACGACATTTCGCGCGATCGCATCGACGCCGGCCTGGCCCTGATCGAACGCAACCTCACGCGTCAGGCCCATCGCGGCATCATCGACGAGGCGGCCGTGGCCGCGGCCCTGGCCCATATCAAGCCGGCCGAGAGCCTGGCCGATATCGGCGCCACCGACCTGGCCATCGAGGCGGCCACCGAGAACGAAGAGACCAAGAAGGCCATCTTCCGCAGCCTGCAGCCGCACCTCAAGCCCGACACCCTGCTGGCCTCCAACACCTCGTCGATCTCGATCACCCGCCTGGCCTCGTCGACCGACCGGCCCGAGCGCTTCATCGGCCTGCATTTCATGAATCCCGTGCCGCTGATGAAACTGGTCGAGATCATCCGCGGCATCGCCACCGACGTGCCGACCTACGAGACCGCCGTCAATTTCGCCAAGTCGCTGGGCAAGATCACCTCCAACGCCGAGGACTTCCCCGCCTTCATCGTCAACCGCGTTCTGGTGCCGATGATCAACGAGGCGATCTACACCCTGTACGAGGGGGTCGGCACGGTCGACGCCATCGACACCGCCATGAAGCTGGGCGCCAACCATCCGATGGGCCCGCTGGAACTGGGCGACTTCATCGGCCTCGATACCGTGCTGTCGATCATGAACGTGCTGCACGAGGGCCTGGCGGACTCCAAGTACCGCCCCTGCCCGCTGCTGGTGAAATATGTCGAGGCCGGCTGGCTGGGCAAGAAGGCCGGCCGCGGCTTCTACGACTACCGCGGCGAGGTCCCGATCCCGACGCGGTGACGGCTACCAGAGGGTTGGGACGCCGTATGGATTGAAGGCCCGGTCGGCGGTCATGATCGGAATCTGGCTCACCATGGCCTGGGCGATCAGCAGCCGGTCCCATGGATCGCGATGATACCGCGGCAAACGACCGGCGACGATCGCGTCAGCCGGTTCGATCGGACGCCAGTTGAAGCCTTCATCAGTGATGGCGGCCTCCAAATCGGATGGCAGGCGCTGTAGCAGTGGATCGGTCGGACGCTTGAACTCGATCTCATAACCGCTCACCGCGCTGACTCTCACGTCGGCGTCGACCGAGTTGATCATTTCCACAGATCGCGACGAAAGCTTTTCAGGCTCGGTGAGCCACCAGATCAACACATGAGTGTCGATCAACAGCGTCATGTCGTCGGAAAGATGGGGCCGTCGGCGGCCTCTTCCAATTCGGGGTCCGGCCGTAGGAAAAGATCCGGATCCTGCAGCTTGCCCAGATGGGCCCAGGCGCCTGGAACGCGTTTGCCCCGCTTGGCCGCAGGTCCCATTCGAAGAGTCATGGCGATGGTTTCGCCGTCACGCACCAGCTCGACGTCTTCTCCGGCGTCGATATGCGCCACGAGTTCGCTCAGCGCGTCTTGTCCACCGATGTCGACCCGGATCGTCATAGCGCTAGCTTAGCACGGAACATAACCGGAACCAACTAGGCCTCAGCCGCCGCCCAGGGCCACCGCCACGTGGTAGACGACGAGCGAGGCCAGATAGGCCAGGGCGACCATGTAGACGAACATCACCGTCGGCCACAGCCAGCCATTGGTCTCGCGCTTGACCACCGCCAGGGTGGCGACGCACTGCGGCGCGAACACGTACCAGGCCAGGAACGACAGGGCGGTGGCCAGCGACCACTGGCTCTGCAGGGCCGAGGCCAGGGCCACGGTGCCGCCGTTGGGGTCGCCCACCGCATAGACCGTGCCCAGGGCCGCGACGGCCACTTCGCGCGCGGCCATGCCGGGGATCAGGGCGACGGTCATCTGCCAGTTGAAGCCGATCGGGGCCAGCAGCGGCTGCAGCAGATGGCCCAGGCGACCGGCGATGCTGTAATCGATGGCCGGTCCCGGCGCGCCCGGCGGCGGATAGGGGAAGGTCGACAGCGCCCAGATCAGCACCATCAGCGGCAGGATGATGCGGCCGGCCCGGCTGAGGAAAATCCTCACCCGCGTCCACAGGTTCATCAGCACGTTGCGGGCCTCGGGCCAGCGATAGGTCGGCAGCTCCATCATGAACGGCTCGACCGTGCCCCGCCAGAACACCCGGCGGATGACGAACGACACCAAGAGCGCGCTGACGATGCCGGCGGCGTAGAGCCCGAACATCACCAGGCCCTGCAGGCTGAGCACGCCCCACACCGTCTGTTGCGGGATGAACGCCCCGATGATCAGGGTGTAGACCGGGATCCGCGCCGAGCAGGTCATCAGCGGCGCCACCAGGATGGTGGTCAGGCGGTCGTGCTTGTTGTCGATCACCCGCGTCGACATGATTCCGGGGATGGCGCAGGCGAAGCTCGACAGCAGCGGGATGAAGGCCCGGCCGTGCAGGCCCGCCCCGCCCATGATCTTGTCCATCAGGAAGGCGGCGCGGGCCATGTAGCCGCTGTCTTCCAGCAGCAGGATGAAGAAGAACAGGATCAGGATCTGCGGCAGGAACACCAGCACGCTGCCGACCCCGGCGATCAGGCCGTCGCCGATGAAGCTGGCCAGCAGGCCGGGCGGCAGGACGGTGGCGACCAGCTGCGCCAGGCCCGAGAAGCCGGCGTCGACCAGCTCCATCAGCGGCGCGGCCCAGGTGAACACCGCCTGGAACATCACGAACAGCAGGGCTAGCAGGATCAGCAGGCCGAACACCGGATGCAGCAGCACGCCGTCGATCTTGCCGGTCAGGGTATCGGGCCGCTCGGCCGGGCGGACGCAGGCCTTGACGATGCGCTGGGCTTCGCGGTGGGCGTCGCGGATCTCGGCGGCGGAGGGCTCGTGCCAGACGCTGTCGCTCGGCGTGGCGCCCAGCGACAGCTGATCGACCTGGCGGACCAGGTCCTCGATCCCGCGCTTGCGGGTGGCCACGGTGGTGACGATCGGCGCGCCGATCTCGCGCGACAACTGCTCCAGGTCGATGCGCAGGCCCTGACGCTGGGCGATGTCGTACATGTTCAGCGCCAGCACGAACGGCCGGCCGACCGCCTTCAGCTCCAGGGCCAGGCGCAGCACCAGCCGCAGATTGGTGGCGTCGGCGACACAGATCAGCACGTCGGGCGCGACCTCGCCGGCCAGCCGGCCGAGCACGGCGTCGCGGGTCACCGCCTCGTCGGGGCTGCGGGCCCTCAGGGAATAGGTGCCGGGCAGATCGAGGATGTGCACGATCCGGCCGCCGGGCGTGGTCAGCACGCCTTCCTTGCGCTCGACGGTGACGCCGGCGTAATTGGCCACCTTCTGACGGCTGCCGGTCAGGGCGTTGAACAGCGCGGTCTTGCCGGAATTGGGATTGCCGACCAGCGCCACCCGCGCCGGCGGCAGGACGGCGTCGGTCAAGGCTTGATCCCGTCGAAGCGCACCGACACCGCCGCGGCCTCGCGGCGGCGCAGGGCCACGCGCATGTCGTCGACCCGCAGGGCGATCGGATCGCGGCCGAACGCGCCCTCGTGCAGCACCTCGATCACGGCGCCCTCGACGAAACCCATTTCCAGCAGCCGGCGCTCGAGCTCGTCGGCGTGGATCGCCTCGGTCGCGCCGGTAACGCCGCCGACCTGGACGATGACACCGCGCTCGCCCTTGGCGGCGGAGCTCAGGGGGCGCACGCGAGAGGCTTCCGCCGTCCCGGCGTCGAGGCTCGCGGATTGGAAAACAAGCACGTCGGACATGGTCGCCCCAGAGAAACTTGCGAATGATTATCAGTCTTCTCGGGACCTGTCGATGCGGCGTCGCGCCTCAAGGGCGCGAAGGCGATTCGAGGCTATAGGACGCACCGGCGTTAATCCGTTCGACTTTGGCGGGTGGCGCGGCTGATAATATTGAACGATTCGTGTGGGCGGGATGATGCGAAGACTCAAGCTGGCGCTATTGACCGGCGCCTATCTTTGTCTGGCTCTGATCGTGTCCTTGCTGCTTTGGCGCATGGGCAGCACGCCGGGCGTTGGCCTTTCGGCCTTCATCGGCGCCCTGGCCCTGTGCTTCACCTTCCACGGCCTGATCAGCGACGCGGTCGAGTCGGTGCAGACCCGGCGCGAACTGGATTCGGTGCGCGAAGCCCACGCCATCCTGCTGGAGCAGATCGAGAAGATCGACGCCCGCCTCAGCCAGGTGGTCGAGACCGTCACCGACGAGGCCGAGCGCCGCTCGGTGGAGCTGACCAGCGAGGTCCACCAGCTGGAGGACATCGTTCAGCGCCTCGGCGACCGGCTGGAGAACCAGCTGTCGCATCAGGTGGCCGCCGCCCGCTTCGAGGTTCGCGGCCGCTCGCCGCAATCGACCGTGCTGCTGGAGACCGTGCAGGACGCCCTGGCCGGCAACCGCGTCGACCTCTACCTGCAACCGGTGGTCAGCCTGCCGCAGCGCCGGGTGGTGTTCTACGAGAGCTTCTCGCGTCTGCGCGACGACAGCGGCCGGGTGCTGATGCCGGCCGAATACCTGGCCGTGGCCGAACCCGAGGGCCTGGTCGCCGCCATCGACAACCTGCTGCTGTTCCGCTGCGTGCAGATCGTCCGCCGCCTGGCCAAGCAGGACCGCAAGATCGGCATCTTCTGCAACATCTCGCTGGCTAGCCTGGCCGACGAGAGCTTCTTCCCGCAGTTCCTGGAATTCCTGCAGGCCAACAAGGACCTGGCCGGGGCGCTAATCTTCGAACTGGGCCAGGACGCCTTCGAGCGGCGCGACACGGTCGCCGCCCGCCACATGGCCCGCCTGGCCGGCCTGGGCTTCCGCTTCAGCCTCGACAAGATCACCAATCTCGACCTCGACTTCCAGGACCTGGCCCGGGCCGACGTCAAGTTCCTCAAGATCGGCGCCCAGATGCTGCTGGAGGAGCTGGAGGAGCAGGAGGGCAAGCTGGTGCTGCGCAGCCTGCCCGATCTCAACGCCGCCGACTTCGCCGGCCTGACCCGCCGCTACGGCATCGAGGTGATCGCCGAGAAGGTCGAGGCCGAGCGCCAGGTGGTCGACGTCCTCGAACTCGACATCAGCTACGGCCAGGGCCACCTGTTCGGCGAGCCTCGCGCCATCCGCGACGCCGTGTTGGCCGAGGCCGAACCGCCGGCCGACTTCATGCGCGGCTCTTCGCGCCGCCGGGTCGCGCACTAGGCCGCCCACGCCACGCCTTGACCCCCGTGAAACATCCCCCTTAGGTTGAACCTTGCCTCGGGGGAGCTCCACGTTTTGTTCGTTCAAGCCGCACCGCCGCCTGCCCCCGCCGTCCCGGCGCCCGCGGCCAGCGCCTATGTCACCATCGCCGCCAAGGACATCGACCTGGTCCTGCTGAAGGCCAAGCGGTCCGAGACCGCCGTGGTCCGCTACCAGATCTTCCTGAAGACCGATGTCGATCAATCCGCCGCCGAAGCCGCCCCCTGCGCCTGGCGCGTTCGAGCCTATGTGCAGCGGACGCTATGCTTCTCGTCGATGACCGGCATGCTGAGCTGCGCCGATCCGATCTCGCAGGAACTGCCCGAAGCCGAGACCGGCGCCGCGGCGGCGACCGACTTCGACCTCTGCGGTCTCGAGTTCACCGGCGTGCGCGACGCCCAGGATCGGCTGAAGGCCGGGCTGGTCTCCGGCGCCGCCGCGCGGTTCGACGAGGACTACCGGCTCAAGCTGCGCCCGATCCTCGTCGCCGCCGGCGTCCAGGCCCGGCGCGTCGCGCCCTGACGGATCAGCTGGCCTTGGCGGTGGTGTTGCAGGCCGCCAGGTCGTCGCCTTCCAGCGCCTCGCCGCGATAGTTGAACGCCGTCACCGCCCCGATCTGACGGGCCAGGCGTTTGCAACTGCGCAGCGGCGGCAGGGCCTTCACCCGCGGCGAGAAACAGACGTCGGCCCGGCACCGCCATACCGCGCCGTCGAACACGATGTGGTCGACGGTGGTGACGGCCGCCAGTTTCAGCCAGGCCCCTTCCGGGCCGAGCGCGGCCATGGCGGGGCCGCCCGTCGCGGCCAGGGCCGCGACGGCGATGAGCAACTTACGCATGGTGGATCTCCTGTGAGGGGCCTGGGGTCGGAAAGGACCGGTCAGGCCGCGGCGCTGTAGAGGGCGAACTCCTCGCCGACCGCCCGGGCGACCGACGGTCGCTGCAGCAGCCGGGCGTGGTATGCGGCGACCGCCGGCCAGGCCGACAGGTCGAGGCGAATGGCCCGCGTCCAGTTGAGCACCGCCACCAGATAGGCGTCGGCGACGCTGAAGCGGTCCTGCAGGAACTCGCGGTCCTTCAGGTGGGCGTCGAGATAGGCCAGGCGCTCGGCGGCGGTCGCCAGGGCGAAGGCCTTGGCGGCCTCGGGGCTGGCCTTGCTGAGCAGGGTGGTGAACGCCCCGACGTGCAGCTCCGAGCCGATGAAGCTCAGCCACGACTGCAGCCGGCGGCGCTCGGGCGCCTCGGCCGGGGCCAGGCCGGCCTCTGGGAAGCGGTCGGCGACATATTGCAGGATCACCGGGTTCTCGGTCAGCAGCTCGCCGTCGTCGAGGCGCAGCACCGGCACCTGGCCCTTGGGATTGAGGCCGAGGAAATCGGTCCCGTCGGCGACCCGCTTGGGATGGGCCTTGAGGTCGACCCGATGGAAGGCGGCGTCCGCGCCGGCCTCGTAGAGGGCGATGCGAGTGGCCAGAGAACAGGCCAGGGGAGAGAAATACAGCTGCATGACCGGCTCCATTTGATTTTCGTACCGTTTCGCATAAATATAGGCCGAGTCAAGGATTTCATGCGAGATGGTACAAAATTCAGAACCGAAGCGCCGCGGTCGCCCGCGGGCCTATGATCCGGACGTCGCCCTGGGAAAACTGCGGGCGGCCTTCTGGGACAACGGCTATGCCGGGGCCTCGCTCGACGACCTCAGCGCCGCCGCCGGCATGAACCGGCCCAGCCTGTACAACGCCTTCGGCGACAAGCAGGCGGTGTTCCAGACGGTCATGGACCGCTACCGCGCCGACGGCCGGGCGGCGATGACCGCCGCCTTCCTCGACCCCGGCACGCTGCGCCAGAGCCTGGAGCGGATCTACGCCGCCGCCCTGGCCATCTATCTGTCGGGCGAGGGCGCGGCGCGCGGCTGTTTCCTGATCGGCGTCGGCCTGGCCGAGGCGGTGAACGATCCGGCGGTGCGCGACACCGTCGCCGCCGGCCTGCGCGAACTGGACCGCGGCTTCGACCGGCGGATGATCCGCGCCCAGGCCGACGGCGATCTGCCGCCCGACGCCGATCCCCTGGCCCTGGCCCGGGTGGCGTCGGGCATGCTCAACGCCCTGGCGGTGCGGTCGCGGGCCGGCGAGCCGCGCGAGCGGCTGGAGGCCTTCGCCCAGGCGGCGATCGACCTGATCTGCGGGACGGCGAAGAAAACTCCCGAACCGCAAGCATCGGAATGACCCCCGGCTAGGCGGCGCGCATCCTCTCCTCATCGAAAGGAGACCCGCCATGTCCACCGCGCCCTTCCCCACCGACGACGCCCGCTGGGCCGCCGCGCAGAGCCGCGACCGCGCCGCCGACGGCGCCTTCGTCTTCGCCGTGCGCACCACCGGCGTCTATTGCCGCCCCAGCTGCGCCGGCCGACCGTTGCGCCGCAACGTCGCCTTCTACGACACCCCCGAGGCCGCCCAGGCGGCGGGCTTCCGCCCCTGCCTGCGCTGCAAGCCGGACGCGCCGCGCGAGATCTTGCGCTACGCCGTCGGGACCAGCG
>JAQGIN010000165.1 GCA_028291125.1 Caulobacter sp. | reverse complement strand
ACGAACCCGAGCCAGATAGCCGGGCAATCTCACACCGCTCCTCAAGGCTGAGCTGCTCGTAAACCCGTCCCATCCCAACACCTCCGCCAACGCAGGGTGTTGCACTTCGTTTGAGAACTCAGGGGATGATGGGCTGTTTGGAGTGGTGAGGGGTCATCCGTCTAGGTCGCCTCCCCCGCCACGGCGACCGCCCGCTTCTCGGTCAGCGCCACCAGGGCCACCCCCACCATCGTCGCCGCGGCTCCGATCACCAGCTGCGGCGACAGCCGGTCGCCCATGAACGCCACGCCGATCGAGCACGACACCAAGGGCGTCAGCAGGAAATAGGGCGTCACCCGCCCCGGCTCGCGCCGCCGCACCAGCCAGAACAGCAGGGCGCTGGCCCCGATGGTCGAAACCAGGCCGGCGAAGGCCACGCACAGCCAGGCGACCGTCGGCGCCGCCTGGGCCCGCGCCACCACATCCGGCTCGAAAGCGAACGACGCCGCCAACAGGGTCGGGGCGGCGACGATCGCCGTCAGACCCTGCATCTTCAGCGGCTGCACGCCGGGCGTCTGGCGCACCAGCACCGTGGCGATCGCCCAGGAAACGCTGGAGATCGCCCCCAGGCCGATGGCCGGCAGCTCGGCCGTGGCTCCGGGGTCGAGACTCATCCACACCACCCCAGCGAAAGCCACCGCCAGGCCCAGCACCGCCGCCGGCCGCATGGTCTCGCCCAGCATCGCCCAGGCCGCCAGGGCGGTGAACGGGATCCACAGCTGGGTGGCCACCACCAGCGGGCTCAGCGACTGGGCCAGGCCGAACGCCGCGTACAGCACCCCGAAATGGATCGGCCCCGACAGCAGCACGATCAGCAACAGCCGGCGCGGAGCCGGGAACGGCGGCCGCACGAAGGCGGCCAGGAACACCAGGGCCAGGGCGAAGCGCAGGCCGCCGACCAGCATCGGCGGCAGGGCCGCCGTCGCCACCTTGGCCGCGGCGTTGTTCAGCCCCCAGGTGAGGATGATCGCCGCGATCGCGAGGCGCTCCAGTCCGGTCAGGGGCGAGGACGACGGCATGAGGGGCTTGGATCAGACGGCGGCGGCGCGGTCAATCGGCGCCCAGGACGCGGCGGACCGCGCCCGTCAGCACCGCCAGGTCGGCGTCGGGCGTGGTCAGGGCCGGGGTCAGATAGACCACCTTGCCCATCGGCCGGATCCAGGCCCCCTCGGCGGCGAAGCGGGCGCACAGGGCCCCGACCGCCACCGGGGCGTCGAACTCGACCACGCCGATCGCCCCCAGCACCCGCACGTCGACCACGCCGGCCAGGGCGCGGCAGGGTTCCAGTCCCCGCGCCAGCGCCGCCGACACCCGGGCGACGTCGGCCCGCCAGGTCCCGGCCTCGAACAGGTCGAGGCAGGCGTTGGCGGCGGCGCAGGCCAGCGGATTGCCCATATAGGTCGGGCCGTGCATCAGCGCCGCCTCGGGATCGTCCGACCAGAAGACCTGGAACACCCGCCGCGAGGCCACCGCCGCCGACAGCGGCAGGGTCCCGCCGGTCAGGGCCTTGGACAGGGTGACGATGTCGGGCTCGATCCCCGCCGCCTGCATGGCGAAGAGCTCGCCGGTGCGGCCAAAACCGGTGAAGATCTCGTCGAAGATCAGGAGCACCCCGTGCCGGTCGGCCAGGCGGCGCAGGCGGCGCAACACCTCGGGATCGTGGATCAGCATGCCGCCCGCGCCCTGGATCAGCGGCTCGACCAGGATGGCGGCGATGGTTTCGCCCTCGCGGATCAACAGGGCGTCCAGCGCCGCCTCGCCGGCCGCGTCGCGCGGCAGGCCGGCGATCACCTGGGCCGGCATCACCCCGGAGAACAGGGCGTGCATCCCCTCCTCCGGGTCGCAGACGGTCATCGTCGCCAGGGTGTCGCCGTGATAGCCGCCGCGGAAGGCCAGGAACCGCGTCCGTCCCCGCCGGCCTTCATTGATGTGGAACTGCAGCGCCATCTTCATGGCGATCTCCACCGCCACCGAGCCCGATTCGGCGAAGAACACGTGGTCGAGCGCGCCGGGCAGCAGGGCGGCCAGCCGCGCCGCCAACCGGTAGGCCGGTTCGTGGGCCAAGCCGCCGAACATCACGTGTGGCATGCGTTCCAGCTGCTGGCGCACGGCGGCGGCGATGTGCGGATGGTTGTAGCCGTGGCAGGCGGTCCACCACGAGGCCAGGCCGTCGACCAGCTCGCGACCGTCGGCCAGCACTAGGCGCGAGCCGTGGGTGGCGACCACCGGCAACGGCGGCATGGCGGTCTTCATCTGGCAATAGGGCCGCCAGACGTGGCGCGCGCCGGCCGTCAGCCAATCGGGATCCTCAAGCGCCATCGATGATCCTTTCATTGCGCCGTCGCGGCGCCTTGCCTATGCCGACGCCTGCTTCGCCGCAAACAGGAACCGCCGTCATGTCGAGTCTCGACGCCTTCGCCAGCGACAAGCTCGCCACCCTGGAGGCGGGCCACCTGCGGCGCTGGCTGCAACCGACAAGACGGCTGGAGCGCGGCCTGGTCGAGCGCGGCGGCAAGCGGCTGCTGTCGTTTTCGTGCAACGACTATCTAGGCCTGTCGCACCACCCGGCGGTGCGCGCCGCCGCCGCCGAGGCCGCCCTGAACTACGGGGCCGGGGCCGGCGGCTCGCGGCTGGTGACCGGCGACCACCCGTTGCTCGGCGACCTCGAGACCCGGCTGGCCCGGTTGAAGGGAACCGAGGCGGCCTGCGTGTTCGGCTCGGGCTATCTGGCCAACGCCGGGACCATCCCGACCTTCGTCGGGCCCGGCGACCTGGTTCTGGTCGACGCCCTGGCCCATGCCTGCGTCTGGGCCGGCGCCAAGCTGTCGGGAGCGGAAACGATCCCCTTCCGCCACAACGACGTCGGCCATCTCGAGGAACTGCTGACCGGCCTCCGCGCCGGCGTGCGCCGCGTGCTGGTCGCCACCGACGGGGTGTTCTCGATGGACGGCGACCTGGCCCCGCTGGACGCGCTGTCGGCGGTCTGCGCCGCCCACGACGCCTGGCTGCTGTCGGACGACGCCCATGGCGTGGGCGTGCTGGCGGAAGGCCGAGGCTCGGCGGCCCTGTTCCCAGACGCCGTCATCCCGTTGCAGATGGGCACCCTATCCAAGGCCCTGGGCTCGTTCGGCGGCTATGTCTGCGGCTCGCAAGCGGTCGTCGACCTGCTGAAGACCCGGGCCCGCACCGTGGTCTACGCCACCGGTCTGCCGCCGGCCTCGGCCGCCGCGGCCCTGGCCGCCCTCGACATCATCGAGAGCCAGCCAGCCCTCACCGCCCTGCCCCTGGCCAAGGCCCGCGCCTTCACCGAGGCGGTCGGCCTGCCGCCGGCCCAGAGCCCGATCGTGCCGGTGATCCTCGGCGAAGCCCAGGCGGCGCTGAAGGCCTCGGAGCGGCTGCAGGCCGAGGGCCTGCTGGTGGTGGCCATCCGGCCGCCAACCGTGCCGGTCGGCACCGCCCGGCTGCGCATCGCCTTTAGCGCCGAGCAGCCGGACGCCGAGGTGGCGCGCCTGGCCAGCATCGTCCGCGACATTCGTAAAAGGGCCTGACATGGCCGCCCTGTTCGTCACCGGCGCCGGCACCGACATCGGCAAGACCCATGTCGCCTGCGCCCTGATCACCGCCCTGCGGGCTCGCGGCATGGCGGTCGACGCCTTCAAGCCGGTGCTCAGCGGCTTCGATCCGAACGACCTGGCCAGCAGCGACGCCGGCCGCCTGGCCGCCGCCCTGGGTCGGCCCGAGGCCTGGGCCGCCATCGCCCCGCGCCGCTTCCGCGCGCCGCTGTCGCCGCCGACGGCCGCCGCCCTGGAGGGCGAGACCCTGGCGCTCGACGACCTGGTCGCCGACGGCCGGGCGCGGATGGGCGCCGCCGACGGCCTGTTGCTGATCGAAGGAGCCGGCGGGGTGATGTCGCCGCTGACCGAGACGGCGACCAATCTCGACCTGATGGCCGCCCTGCGCGCGCCGGTGCTGCTGGTGGTCGGCTCGTATCTGGGTGCGCTGAGCCACGCCCTCACCGCCCTGGTGGCGCTGCGGGCCCGCGGCTTGACGGTGGCCGCCGTGGTGATGAGCGAAAGCCAAAACGCCCCGGATCTGGACCAGACCGGGGCGTCTCTGAAGGCGTTCGAAACCGAAGCGCCGGTGTTTCTGGCCCCGCGGGGCGCGGCGTGGACCGCCGACGCCCTCGCGGATTTGATCCTGGCCTAGAACGGGATCTCATCGTCGAGGTCGGCCGAGAAGCTTTCCTTCGGGCCGCTGGGCTGGCGGCTGGGGGCGCCGCCGCCGCCGAAGCTGCCGCCGCCACCGCTGTAGCCGCCGCCGGCATAGTCGTCGCCGCCGCCGGCCGAGGCGCCGGCCCCGTCACCGCGACCGCCGAGCATGGTCAGCTCGCCGCGGAACTTCTGCAGCACGATCTCGGTGGAATATTTCTCGACGCCCGACGCATCGGCCCATTTGCGGGTCTGGATGGCGCCCTCGATATAGATGGTCGAGCCCTTCTTCAGATAGTTCTCGGCCACCTTCACTAGGTTGTCGTTGAAGATCACCACCCGGTGCCACTCGGTCTTTTCCTTGCGTTCGCCCGAGGTGCGGTCGCGCCAGGTTTCCGACGTCGCCAGCCGTAGATTGGCGACCCGGTCGCCGGAGGTGAGCGTGCGGATTTCGGGGTCGGCCCCGAGGTTGCCGACGAGAATGACCTTGTTGACACTGCCAGCCATGCGATGGCGCCTTCTTCACGCCCGGCGACCCACGCGCCGGAATCTGCCGCGGACGTTAACGAGGCCCTAACGCTCGCGCAAGCTTTGTTCTGGTTACGTTCCTGTGAACAAGACGGCTTTTCAACAGACCTTTTGGCCGCGTGCGGAGGATCGCCGGCTATTGGGCCTGGCGGATCGCGCCGGGCACGGCCAGTCGGCCGTCGCCGGTGCGGACCAGGGACATGAACCGCGCCCCGTCATAGGTCTGGCCGACATAGATCCCCTCCTTCTCCAGGAACAGGAACGAGCCCTGATAGGAGCCGATCATGTTGCTGTTGGGCGCGCCCAGCCGCACGAAACGGATCCGCACGCCCTCGAGCGTGGCGGCGCAGGTCTCGAGATTGGGCACGTTGCGGGCCACGACATTGAACTTGAGGCTGCCGTCCTTGTTCTTGAGGACGTGCATGCAGACGCCCTGGTCGAACGGGGCCTTGAGCTGCTTCTCGCACCCCGTCAGGGCGACGACGGCGAGGGCGGTGACGGCGGCGAGGCGGATCGGACGGCGCATGGACGGTCTCTAGTTCTGGCCGGAGGGAATGGAGCAGTTGGCGGCCTGTTCGACCGCCGTGTGGAAGTTGCGGTTGTCCGAGGAGGCCTCGACCCGACCCGGGACCAGGCGCAGGGTTTCGTCGCCCCAACGGCCATAGGTCGCCCCGCCGGGACGCTCACAGTGGCCGCCGAACAGCGCCTGGGCGCAGGCGTTGAAGGTGATGTCGCCGGGCAGACGTCGCCATTCGGCCCCGGAATAGCGCCAGCAGGCGGCCAGCGGGAGCGCGGACTGGGCGGCGGCGGGGGTGGCGGCGGGCGGCGGGACGGCGGCGGGGGCGGCGATCTCCACCGGCGGCAGCGGGGTCAGGACCATGCCGGCCTGGTCGGCGGCGGCCAGGGCCCCGGTCTCGTCGACCCCGACGTCGAGGGCGCCGGTGGCGACGCCGTTCTTGGTGGCGCATTGGGCCAGGGTGGTCTCGCCGACGAACTGGCCGTCGACGAAGCAGCGCAGCGGCCGGGCCGGATCCAGCTTGGCGTCGTCGTCGCGGCCGGTCTCGACGATCAGGCCGGCGCGAGAGGCCGGCGGCGCCTCGGTCGGGCCGTGACGGCCGCTCATCAGCACGAGGGCGATGCCCAAACCGGCCAGCAGCGCCAGGGCGGCGCCGGCGGCGAGCACGAACCGTCGGTCTTTCAGGAATTCCATGGACCCTGGCTACGATGGGCCGATGACGCTTTCAAGGCGTCGCGTGGCGTTTCAGGCGCTGG
>JAQGIN010000162.1 GCA_028291125.1 Caulobacter sp. | reverse complement strand
CTGGACCGCATGGCGTTTGGCCCGATCGCCCACGCCTATATGACCACAACGCCCGGCGCGGTGCGCAACAGCGTCAGCGCGGCGGTCAACAACCTTGGCGAGCCGGGCACCGTGCTCAACGACGTTGTCCAAGGCCATCCCCGACGCGCCGGGCGGGCGACCTCACGCTTCGCCATCAACTCGACCCTTGGCGTGCTGGGTCTGTTCGATGTGGCTGCCAAGATGGGCCTTGCGTATCACGACGGTGACTTCGCCCAGACCCTGGGCCGTTATGGCGTCAAGTCAGGACCCTATCTTTATATACCGGTTCTGGGCCCCTCGACCTTTCGCGAGGGGGTCGGCCGGGTGGTCGATTTCATGACCGATCCGGTCTCTCTGGTGCTTGGCGGCTATACAACGACCTTCGGGGGGACGCGCCTGGGAGTGAGCGCCCTGAAGGCTCGGTCCAACGCCGACCCGGCCTTCAGGGCGCTTAACGACGCCACCGATCCCTACGCCACCGTGCGCTCCGCCTACAGCCAGCGCCGCGCCTCGCTGATCCGCGAGGCGACCGGAAAGCTGCAGGCGCTGCCCGATTTCGACGAGGCCCCGTCGCCTCGCTGATCGCGCCGCCATCCGGTGATTTTGACATGCCCCGAACGCTACGGACAAACCATGATCACGCTCTTTCCCCGCCGCTCCACCCCGTTGTGGCTTTTGACGCTCGCCTGCCTTTGTCTCCTGGCCCCGGCAAGGCCGGCCCTGGCCCAGGGTGTTCGCGACGCCCCGGCCGAGCAGTTCGTGCAGAACAAGGCCCAAAGGATCGTCGCCGTTCTGGCCGACCGCGGCCAGAGCGACGCCCAGAAGAAGGTCGCCTTCCATCAGGCCATCGACGACCTGGCTGACGTGCCTAGGATCACCAATTTCGTCCTTGGCAAATACGCGCGGACGATCTCGCCAGATCAGCGTCGGCGGTTCGCGGCGACCTTTCGGACCTATGCCGAGGGCGTCTACCAAGGCCGCATCGACGACTATCACGGCGAGGCCCTGAAGGTGACCGGCTCGACCGTGCGCAAACCTGGCGACGTTATCGTCGACACGGTGATCTCGGGCGGCCAGATCAGTCAGCCGCTGCCGATTTCATGGCGGGTGTTGGGCGGCGGCGATGCCTGGAAGGTCGTCGATATCCAGTTCAAGGGCGTGTGGCTGGCGATCACGCAGCAACAGGACTTCGTCTCGACGATCGACAACGCCGGTGGCTCCGTCGACGTGCTGATCTCCCAACTGCAACGCGACGCCCAGCGGCCGGCGCCTCGCAAATGACAGCCGAGATCCGCCTGGCGAGGACGGACTTAATCGACTTCGAAAGGATTACGGCGTTGCGTGAACAATGGGCTGAGACGGGCATGGGTCTCGTGGTCGTCATCCTGGCGACGGGCTTTTTGATCTACTCCCTTGACGTCGGTGGCGTGCGCGCCAGGCCGGGCGGCTATGACGTCACCGCCAAGTTTGGCCAAGTCGGCTCTCTGGCCGCCGGCGCCAATGTCAGCGTTGCGGGGGTCAAGGTCGGCACGGTTTCGCAGATTTCCCTGGACCCCAAGACCTATTTGGCGATCGCCAAGCTGAGGCTCGACCAGGATGTGACCCTGCCATCGGACTCCACGGCCAAGATCACCAGCGACAGCTTGCTGGGCGGCGTCCATGTGTCCATCGCGCCCGGCGGGGCGAGCGACAACCTCAAGGCCGGCGGCGAGATCGAGAACACTCAAGGCGCGGTCGACCTGTTTGGTCTCATTGGATCGGTGATGCGGCCGCAAGACGCCAAGGCCGCCGTCTCCCAAGCTCCGGCGGCGGCGAGCCCGGCCGGATCCTACTAGGATGGCGAGCATCGCGGCGGTCCCCACCGTCCTCAATCCCATCCGCTCGCTCGGGCGCTCAACCTTGGCCGCCCTGCGCTTGATCGGCGCGGTCGGTGTCTTTGCTCTGCGCGGCGTCGCGGCGATGCTGACGCCACCTTGGTTTGCAGGCCAGTTGCTGCGTCAGTTGGCGGCCATCGGCTTTTTCTCGCTGCCGGTCGTTGGCTTGACGGCGATCTTCACCGGGGCGGCCCTGGGCCTCAACATCTACACCGGCGGCGGCCGTTTCAACGCCGAGCAGGTCATGCCGCAGATCGTCGCCTTAGGCATCACGCGAGAACTGGGACCGGTGCTGGCGGCCTTGATGCTCGCCGGTCGGGTCTCGGCCGCTATCGCCGCCGAAATCGGCGCGATGCGGGCGACCGAACAGATCGACGCCATGCGCACCTTATCGACCGATCCCTTCCGCTACCTGGTCGCACCGCGCCTGGCCGCCGCGGTGATGGCCTTGCCATTGCTGACCGTGGTGGCCGATCTGATCGGCGTGGCGGGCGGTTGGCTGATCGCCGTGCGTATCCTGGGTTTCAATCCGACGGTCTATATCCGCAACACCGCCGCCTTCTTGCAGCCCAGTGACGTGATCTCGGGCCTGATCAAGGCGTCGGTGTTCGGTTTCATCGTCGCCCTGATGGGCTGTTATCATGGCTACACCGCCAAGGGCGGCGCGCGCGGCGTGGGCCGCGCCACGACCCACGCGGTGGTCTCCTCGGCGATCCTGATCTTCGCGTCCGACTATCTGCTCACCACGGTGTTCGCCGGCGCATGAATCAGGACCTTCCCAAACTCGCCTGGAAAGGCGTCAGCAAGCGTTTCGATGGCGCGCCGGTCCTCGATGGCCTCAACCTCGACGTCGCGGCGGGTCGCTCACTGGTGATCATCGGCGGCTCGGGTCAGGGCAAGTCGGTGACGATCAAGGTCGCCATGGGACTGATGGGCGTCGACGCCGGCGAGGTCTTGGTCGATGGCCAAAATCTGGTCGGGCAGGGGGGCGCTTCGCTCCGCGGCCTCTTCTCGCGCATCGGCGTATTGTTCCAAGGCGCGGCCTTGTTCGATAGTTTGAGCGTCTGGGAAAACATCGCCTTCCGGCTGATCAACGCCGACGGCGTCCCGCGCCAGGCGGCCAGGGCGCGGGCCATCGAAGCGCTGGGCCGGGTCCGCTTGGCCCCCTCGGTGGCCGATCTTTTTCCATCGGAGCTATCGGGCGGCATGCAAAAGCGCGTCGGCCTGGCGCGCGCTGTTATCGCCGATCCGGAGATGTTGTTTTTCGATGAGCCGACGACCGGCCTAGATCCCATCACGGCGGCGGCGATCAATGAACTGATCGTCGACCAGGTCAAGCGCCTGGGCTGCACGGCGGTGTCAATCACCCACGATCTGGCCTCGGCGCGCACGATCGGCGACGAGATCGCCATGCTGCACGGCGGCAAGATCGTCTGGCGCGGGCCGCCCGCCGACCTCGACAGCGCCGATAATCCCTATGTGCGGCAGTTCGTCGAAGGCCGGCCCGACGGGCCGATGAACACGGCGGTCTAGAGCATGGCTGGTTTTGCGCGAAAGATCGCGATGATCGCCGCGGTCGCGGCCATGGGCTTTGCGAGCGCGCTCCAGGCTCAGACCTATGTCCGCGACGATTGCAGCGGCCTGGTGTCGTCGGCCACGCTGCGCTTCGATTCAGCCGAGCATGCAAGGTGGTATCGGCGCTTTTGGACCGGTGATTGCGATCACCTGGCCTTTTGTTTTCCCGGCTCGCCCAACTGGAATGATATCGTCGGCAAGCTCTTGGCCCGCGGCGGCCCGGCCGAGCGCGCGGTCCTGCTGCCCAAGGCCTGCCGCCTGGGTCTGACGATCGGCCTGGAATGGTCGCGCGACAAGGCCGTGCGCAAAATCGACACCCGCGACCTGCGCGCCTTCAACACCACGCTCGAGGCGTCGGGCGACGCCTTACGAGGGGTGGAGGCGGTCGAGGCCGCGGCGAAGGCCAAGTTGGCGCCCTAAGGCGCTGTCCTAGCGGGTGTTTAGCAAGGTGGTCATCGCGACGAAGGCGGCGGCGATGGCGGCGAGCGCAACGAGGCTGACCCAACCCATCGGCGTGAGGAGGCGGGTCGTGGGGCGGCGGCGGGGCGACATGGCGTGGACCTTAAGC
Source organism: Caulobacter sp. (assembly GCA_028291125.1). GTDB lineage: Bacteria > Pseudomonadota > Alphaproteobacteria > Caulobacterales > Caulobacteraceae > Caulobacter. The sequence goes on along the minus strand of JAQGIN010000162.1, from coordinate 1,657 downwards.
ATGTTGAACGCCGAGCGCCATGCGCTTAGTCGACCGAACCTGAAGCGAACAAATCAAGCAGACGTCACCGCATGGCATCCTGCTGCTCGTCCGCAAGACCGATCCTCCGCGGCCCGCCGCCATGGAGCGCATGCGGGCGTTCCCCCTAAGACTCCTCCAGCTCAGCGGGGCGTCCCCGTCAGGCCGCGACCGGCGCGTGGCCTTCGAAGGATTGCAATTGGTCGGCCAAGGCCTTCTTGAAGGCTGGTCGGGCGATGCAGCGGTCGCGGTAGGCCATCAGCCTTGGATACTGCTCGACGATATCGGTGTGGCCAAGATCGCGCAGGACCGTCGCCATCAGCAGGTCGCCGGCGCTGAACGCGCCTTCCAGAAAATCGCGATCTCCAAGCCAGTCCTGCAGTCGGCCAAGCTTTAGGTTCACCGCTTCGACGGCGGCCGGATGCCGCTGCGTCGCCCAGGCCTGGCCGGCGGCGAAAATGTCGATCTCCCCCAGGCTGGCGACCGCCGGCTCCACCGAGTTCAGCGCCGCGAACATCCAGGCCTCGGTGCGGCCGCGGCCGCCGGGATCGCGCGGCATCAAGGCTTGCGACCGCCGCGCGATGTCCAGGACGATCGCTCCGGACTCGAACAATTTGGCGCCGTTCTCCTCGATCGCCGGAACCTGGCCGAACGGCTGCAGCGCCAAGTAGTTGGGCGAGGTCTTTTCCTCCAATCCGATCAGCCGCACCTCGTAGGGAATGGCGGCTTCCTCCAGCGCCCAGCGGACCCTCAGGTCGCGGACGTGGCCCTGCGCGAAATCGGGCACCCAGCGATAGGCATAGAGCGTAATCATCGTCGATCCTCGTTGCTCGTTGATTGGGGGCGCCGCATCCGACGTCGGGGTTCACGACATTTCGTCTCGGGCGCTGGCGAAGTGGCGCACCAGCTTGTCGAGCGAGCCGGTCCAGCCGTCCTGATGGCTGATCCGCGAGGCTTCGCTTTGCAGGCGCGCGTGGGTGAAGGTCAGTTCGGTGCCGATGGCGATGGGCCGCAGATCGATCTCGATCCGCGATTCCTCGCCGCCTTCGTCAGGCTCGCCGCGCTCGGTCCAGCGCCAGCTCATCACCAGCCGCTGCGGCTTGACGATCTCGAGATATCGGCCCGCGCTCTCGTGCTCGGCGCCGTCGAGCATTCGAAACCGCACCGTGAAGCCACCGCCGACCCGCACGTCGGTTTGCGCCAGCAGGACGGGGCCGTCGTCGGGGCCCCACCAGCAGGCGATGCCGTCCGGCGTGGTCAGCGCGTCGAAGACGATGGCGGGCCTGGCGGCGATCCGCCGGACGAGCGTCAGCCTGGTCATTGGCCCTTCTCCCGCGCCTCGGCGAGCCTGGCTTCGGCTTCCTTGGCCTGGGCGTAGGCGGCGAGGCGATCCAGGCTTGTCGACCAGAACCGCTCGTATCGCCGCAGCCAGTTCATCGCCTCCTCCATGGGCTCGGGCGACAGCCGGACAGTGACGGTGCGTCCCTGCTTGGACCGGGTGATCGGTCCAGCGTCCGTCAGGACGTCGAGATGCTTCATCACCGCCGGAAGCTTGATCGCGAACGGCCGCGCAAGCTGGCTGATCGAGACGTTTTCCTCCTGCTCGAGGCGCGCGAGGATCGCCCGGCGGGTCGGGTCG
>JAQGIN010000160.1 GCA_028291125.1 Caulobacter sp. | reverse complement strand
CCAGCGCCTGCACGGCATGGGCGAGGCGCTCTACAAGGCCGCCGACGCCCTGTACGGCGGCATCGTCCTGCGCGCCTACGCCCCGGTCGGCGGCCACGAGGACCTGCTGCCCTATCTGGTCCGCCGGCTGCTGGAGAACGGGGCCAACACCTCGTTCGTCCACGCCCTGCTCGACGAGCGGGTGCCGGTGAGCAAGGTGGTGGTCGATCCGATCAGCGCCGTCGAGGCCCATCCCCGCCCCCACGCCAAGATCCCCACGCCGCCGCACATCTATGGGCCCGAGCGCCTGAACGCCGCCGGCCTCGACCTGTCGGTGAAGGCGCAGCGCGACCGGCTGGCGGCGGCGGTGAAGGCGCTGGACGCCGAGACCCTGGCGGCCGGACCGCTGATCGGCGGCAAGCTCGCGGTCGGCGTCGCCCCGGCCCCGGTGATCGCCCCCGCCGATCTGAACCACGTCATCGGCGCGGTCTCCGAGGCCGGCCTGCCGCAGATCGACCAGGCCTTCAAGCTGGCCCGCGCCGCCCAGCCGGCTTGGGACCAGGCCGGCGGTCCGGCCCGCGCCAAGGTCCTGCGGGCCATGGCCGACGCCCTGGAGGCCAAGACCGACCGGCTGATCGCCATCCTGACCCGCGAGGCTGGCAAGACCCTGCCCGACGCCGTGGCCGAGGTGCGCGAAGCGGTCGACTTCTGCCGCTATTACGCGACCCTGGCCGAGACCCAGTTCGGCGACGGCCAGGTGATGGCCGGGCCGGTGGGCGAGACCAATGTCCTGACGCTGGCCGGGCGCGGGGTGTTCGTCTGCATCAGCCCGTGGAACTTCCCGCTGGCCATCTTCACCGGCCAGATCGCCGCCGCCCTGGCGGCCGGCAACGCCGTGCTGGCCAAGCCGGCCGAGCAGACGCCGCTGATCGCCTACGAGGCGGTGAAGCTGTATCACGCCGCCGGCCTCGACCCGCGGCTGCTGGCCCTGCTGCCCGGGCGCGGCGAGACGGTCGGCGCGGCCCTGGTCGCCCATGACGGCCTCGACGGCGTCGCCTTCACCGGCGGCACCGACACCGCCTGGCGCATCAACCAGGTGCTGGCCCAACGCCAAGGGCCGATCGCGCCGTTCATCGCCGAGACCGGCGGGCTGAACGGCATGTTCGTCGACACCACCGCCCAGCGCGAGCAGGTGCTCGACGACGTGGTGCTCTCGGCCATCGGCTCGGCCGGCCAGCGCTGCTCGGCCCTGCGCCTGCTGTTCCTGCCCACCGACACCGCCGACGGCATCATCGAGGGCCTGAAGGGGGCGATGGACGCCCTGGTGATCGGCGACCCGGCCGACCCCGCCACCGATGTCGGACCGGTGATCGACGCCGAGGCACGCGCGGCCCTGGAGGCCCACCTCAAGCGCCTGCAGCGCGAGGCCAAGATCCTGCACCGCCTGGAGGCCCCCAAGGGCGGCATGTTCTTCGGCCCGGTGCTGGCCGAGATCCCGGCCGCCGACTTCCTTGAGCGCGAGGTGTTCGGCCCGATCCTGCACGTGGTGCGCTACGACCCGGAAAACCTCGAGGCGGTGGCCCAGGCGCTGGCGGCGCGGCGCTACGGCCTGACCCTGGGCATTCATTCGCGCATCGAGGGCTTCGCCACCCAGGTGCGGCGCCTGGTCCCGGCCGGCAATGTCTATGTCAATCGCTCGATGACCGGCGCCGTGGTCGGGGTGCAGCCGTTCGGCGGCGAGGGCCTGTCGGGCACCGGCCCCAAGGCCGGCGGCCCCCACGCCCTGCTGCGCTACGCCGTCGAGCGGGCGGTCAGCGTCAACATCACCGCCCAGGGCGGGGACCCGGCGCTGCTGAACCTCTGAGCTTGACGTTTCGAGCCATGGGCGAGACCCTTCGCCCATGGCCGACGGCTTCGACCTTCATTTGGATCCTGAGCGAACCGCCAAGCTGAGGGCTTTGGCGGATCGGCTGGACATGTCTCTGGAAGACTACGCCGCCCTCCTTATCGACCGGGAGATCGATCAAGCCGCACGGCCGTCGATCGATCCGGACCCGGCCATCGATCGAGCCATCATCGATCACGCCAAACGCACGGGTGAGTTCACGCCCTGGTCCGAAGTGCGCGATCGTCTTCTCGCACGCCATCGCCGATAACCCCCTGGCTCGTTCAGTCCAGTTCGCTGCCCAGGCGGAACTCGATATTGATCGCCTTCACGCTTGGTTGTTCGAGAAGAACGCTGACGCCGCCTTTCGACTGATCATGGCGCTGCAGGCGCATTGTGTGAGCCTGACCGATTTCCCCAAACGAGGGCGCGTCGTTGACCACGGAATCAGGGAATTGATTGTGCCGTTCGGCGGCTCGAACTACGTGGTTCGCTACGAAGTCAGTCCAAAAGGCGTCTTCATTTCGCGGATTTGGCACGGCCTGGAGCAAAGATAGGTTTCGGCCTGGCCTTCTCTGGCGCTCGGCGACCTTCATCCAAATTTCCCATTGCCACCGGTGTCATTTTCCGTGCTAGCCATGCGTCCGCGCTCGTGAAGAAGCCGGAGGAAGCCATGGATCGTCCCTCAACCCTCGACCGCCGGGGCCTGCTGATCGGGGCCGGGGCGGCCGCCGCCCTGCTCACCCCGCGCGTCGCCCTGGCGGCGACCTCGCCGGTGGTCCAGACCCGGGCCGGCAAGGTGCGCGGCTACGCCGATCGCGGCGTCCAGGTGTTCAAGGGCCTGCGCTACGGGGCCGACACCGGCGGGGCTCGGCGGTTCATGCCGCCCGTGGCCCCCCAGCCGTGGAGCGGCGTCCAGGACGCCCTGGCCTATGGCGCGGCCTGCCCGCAGGGGCGCGGCGAGGAGGGCGAGACCTTCTCCGAGGACTGCCTGTTCCTCAATGTCTGGACCCCGGCCCAGCCGGGCAAAACAGGCTTGGCCGACGGCAAGAAGCGGCCGGTGATGTTCTACATCCACGGCGGCGCCTACAACACCGGCTCGGGCTCCAGCCCCTGGTACGAAGGCGTCAACCTGGCCAAGCGCGGCGAGGTGGTGGTGGTCACCGTCAACCACCGGCTCAACGCCTTCGGCTACCTCTACCTGTCGCGGCTGATGGCCGATCCCAGCCTGGCCGACAGCGGCAACGCCGGCCAACTGGACCTGGTCTTGGCCCTGCAATGGGTGCGCGACAACATCGCGCAATTCGGCGGCGACCCGGACCGGGTGATGCTGTTTGGCCAATCGGGCGGCGGGGCCAAGATCGCCACCCTGATGGCCATGCCGGCCGCCAAGGGCCTATTCCACCGCGCCGCCACCATGAGCGGCCAGCAGGTCACCGCCGCCGGCCCGTTCAACGCCAGCAAGCGGGCCAAGGCCTTCCTCGACAAGGCCGGGGTCAATGACCTGGCCGCCCTGCGCGCCCTGTCGGCCGAGCAGATGCTGGCCGCGCTGAAGGCCGTCGACCCGATCGCCGGCTCGGGCGGGGTCTATATGGGCCCGGTGCTCGACGAGCGCTCCCTGACCCGCCACCCGTTCTTCCCCGACGCCTCGCCGGTGGGGCTCGGCGTGCCGATGATGGTCGGCAACACCCATGACGAGACCCG
>JAQGIN010000141.1 GCA_028291125.1 Caulobacter sp. | reverse complement strand
CCGCCGGGCGCGAAAATCCTTGTCGTCGGACAAGCGGGATCGCTAGTGTCCGCGCGGATCGGCCAAGACCGGACGGTCCGGGGGCGACGGGGAGCTGACCGCGCGTGAAGAAGAAATCCGACCCGGTCGGCGCCGCCGAAACCGCTCGCAGCGGCGGCAATCCCGGCCGCATCCACGGCGCCATCGCCCGCACCCTGGGGATCGCCATCGTCTCGGGTCAGCACCAGCCGGGCGAGATCCTGACCAACGAGATCGAGTCCAGCGAACTCTTGAACGTCTCGCGCAGCGCCTATCGCGAGGCGGTGCGGATCCTGGCCGCCAAGGGCCTGGTCGAGAGCCGGCCCAAGACCGGCACCCGGGTCAGCGCCAAGGCCCGCTGGAACCTGCTCGATCCCGAGGTCCTGGCCTGGCTGTTCGAGTCCGAGCCTAGCGAGGACTTCCTGCGCGGCCTGTTCGAGCTGCGGATGATCGTCGAGCCGGCCGCCGCCGCCCTGGCCGCCGAGCGCCGGGACGAGGGCCAGCTGGAGCGCATGCGCCAAGCCCTGATCGAGATGCAGCAGCAAACCTTGGCCACCGAGGCCGGCCAGGCCGCCGATCGCGACTTCCACGACACCGTGCTGGAGGCCACCGACAACGCCGCCCTGTTCACCCTGTCGTCGAGCATCGGCGCGGCCGTGCGCTGGACCACCATCTTCAAGCAGCGCAAACGCGAGCTGCCGCGCGATCCGATGCCCGACCACTGGAAGGTGTTCGACGCCATCGCCGCCCGCCGCCCCGACGCCGCCAAGGCCGCCATGGAGCGGCTGGTCGGCCTGGCGCTGGACGACACGCGGGCCTCCATCGACCCCAAGGACTAGGCGCGTCGCCGCGTTGACGGTCGAGAACTCTCGGATATAGTCAGACAAATAGAAAGGCCGCCGGCCAACGGCGGCCCTCCGGGAGGAATCCTCGTGACGCTCAACACCCTGACCCGCGCGCTCGTCGCCGGCCTGGCGGTCGCCGCCCTGACGACGGGGTCGGCCCTGGCCCAGACCGCGGTCACCGCCACCCTGCGCGCCGACCAGCCCGGCGCGCGGATCGAGCCCGAGATCTACGGCCAGTTCGCCGAGCACCTAGGGCGCGGCATCTACGAGGGCGTCTGGGTGGGGGAGGGCAGCAAGATCCCCAACACCAAGGGCTATCGCAACGACGTGGTGGCGGCGCTAAAGGCCATCCACGTGCCGCTGGTGCGCTGGCCCGGCGGCTGTTTCGCCGACGACTATCACTGGCGCGACGGCGTCGGACCGCGCGGCAAGCGGCCGGTGAAGGTCAATGTCATCTGGGGCGGGGTCGAGGAGACCAACGCCTTCGGGACTCACGAGTTCATGGACTTCGCCGAGCTGATCGGGGCCAAGACCTATGTCGCCGGCAATGTCGGCACCGGCGCGCCGCGCGAAATGGCCGAGTGGGTGGAATATCTGGTCTCGCCGACCCATTCGACCGTCGCCGACGAGCGCCGCGCCAACGGCCGTGACAAGCCCTGGAAGCTCGACTATTTCGGGGTCGGCAACGAGAACTGGGGCTGCGGCGGCGACATGACCGCCGAGCATTACACCAACCAGTACCGCAACTTCGCCGCCTTCATCCGCGTGCCCGAGGGGACCAAGACGGTGAAGATCGCCGGCGGGCCCAACACCGACGACTATCACTGGACCGAGACCCTGATGAAGGGGGCCGCCCGCTACATGGACGCCCTGTCGCTGCACTACTACACGCTGCCGTCCGGCAAGTGGGAGAACAAGCTGTCGGCCACGAACTTCAACGAACAGGTGTGGGCCGACACCATGGTCCAGGCCCTGCGCATGGACGAACTGATCACCAAGCACAGCGCCATCATGGACAAGTACGACCCGAAGAAGCGGGTCGGCCTCTATGTCGACGAATGGGGCCTGTGGCACGCGGTCGAGCCAGGGACCAATCCGGGTTTCCTCTATCAGCAGAACACCCTGCGCGACGCCGTGGTCGCCGCCGCCACCCTCAACATCTTCCACAACCACGCCGACCGGGTGCGGCTGACCGCCATTGCCCAGATGGTCAATGTGCTGCAGGCGATGATCCTGACCGACAAGGACAGGATGGTCCTGACCCCGACCTACTGGGTCTATGACCTGTACCAGCCGTTCCAGGGGGCCACCCAGCTGCCGATCGCGGTGAGCAGCCCGGCCTACGCCGTCGGCGGGGCCAGCGTGCCGGCGGTGACCGCCTCGGCCGGGCGCGACGCGGCGGGGGTGATCCATGTGGCCCTGGTCAATCTCGATCCCAACACGCCGGCCAAGGTGTCGGTGACGGTGACCGGTGTGGCCGGCAAGGCGGTGAGCGGCCGAGTGCTGACCGCCCCGGCGATGAACGCTCTCAACAGCTTCGACCATCCCGACACGGTCAAGCCGGCGGCGTTTAGCGGGGCCAGCCTGAAGGGCGACGTGCTGACCGTGCAATTGCCGGCCAAGGCGGTGGTGGTGCTGGCGCTGAAATAGGGCAACGGCCGGGGCGGGCCGCGCGTTGGAGCATCGTCAGTCGAGGATGTTTCCCATGTCCGAACTCAGCAGCAAGTCCCGCGAGAAACTGCCGGCCAAGGCCTTCGCCGAACCGGAAAAGCGCGCCTATCCGATCGAGGACAAGCCGCACGCCCGCGACGCCAAGGCCCGCGCCAGCCAGGCCGTGAAGGCCGGGCGGATGTCCAAGGCCGAGGAAGCCAAGATCGACCGCAAGGCCGACGCCGTCCTCGGCAAGGACTGAGGCGGGTGGCGCGCAATCCTTGGATCGGCCTGACCGCCGACGCCTGGGCCCTGGGCCTGGAAGCCTCGTGGGTCATCGGCCTCCGCACCCTGAAGCTGGCGGCCGGCGGGGCCGCGGCCACGGCCGAGGCCGACCTGATGGTCCGCGAGAAGATCGCGGCGGGCCTGGCCTTGCAGACCAAGGCCCTGACCGGCGGCCTGGGCGCGAGCCCGGCGGCGGCGGCGGCCAAGACGCTCAGCCACTACCGCCGCAAGGTGCGCGCCAACCGCCGCCGGCTCAGCAAACCCTAGTCCGCCGCCGCGTGGGTTCCGCCCTGGCTCATCGCCTTGTTGGTCAGCCAGATGCAGGGGATCAGCGCCACCATCAGCCAGGCCGAGACCCGGAAGAAGTCGAGGGTCGACAGCAGATAGGCCTGGTTGACGAACTGGTTGGTGATCGCCGCCACCGCTTGGGCGTGGCTGAGGCCGCCGGCCTGCAGCTTGCCGACCGCCGACAGCCAGGCCGGATCGGTCGCGCCGACCACCTCGGACAGCCGCGTCTGGTGCACGGCCTCGCTGCGATCCCAGATGGTGGTGGCCAGCGAGGCGGCGAAGCTGCCGGCGGTGATCCGCGAGAAGTTCGACAGGCCCGAGGCCGAGGGCAGTTGATGGCCCGGCACGCCGTTCAGCGAGATGGTGACCATCGAGATGAAGAAGGTGCACATCGCCACCCCCTGCACCAGCATCGGCCAGACCAGGGCGGGCACGTCGACGTCGGGCGTGAAGCCCGAGCGCATGAAGTAGGACAGAGCGAAGGCCACCATCGACAGGGTGGCGGTCCAGCGGGCGTCGACCTTGGTCATGATCCGGGCCGCGAACGGGGTGAGGATCACCGCCACCACGCCGCTGGGCGCGGCCACCAGTCCGGCCCAGGTGGCGATATAGCCCATCCGGGTCTGCAGCCACAGCGGCTGCAACAGGTTGCTGCCGAAGAACACCGCATAGCCCAGGCAGAAAGCCAGGGTGCCCAGGGCGAAGTTGCGCGACTTAAACAGCGACAGGTCGACGATCGGGTATTTGGCGTGCAGCTCCCAGATCACCCAGGCGATGAAGCCGATGATCGCCACCAGGGTCTCGACGACGATGGCCGGCGACGAGAACCAGTCGGCGTCCTTGCCGGTGTCGAGCATCACCTGCAGCGCGCCGACCCAGACCAGCAGCAGCATGAAGCCGGTGGTGTCGATCGGCACCTTGCGGGTTGGGGTCTCGCGCGAGGCCATGCCGCGCCAGCACAGCACGGCGCACAGGGCGCCGATCGGCACGTTGATCAGGAAGATCCACGGCCAGGCCCAGTTGTCGGAGATGTAGCCGCCCAGGATCGGGCCGCAGATCGGCGCCACCAGGGTGGTCATCGACCAGATGGCCAGGGCGGTGCCGCGCTTGTTGGGCGGGAAGATCATGATCAGCAGCGCCTGCGAGCCGGGGATCATCGGTCCGGAGACCAGGCCCTGCAGGATGCGGAAGCCGATCAGCGACGGCAGGCTCCACGAGATCCCGCACAGGAACGAGGCGACGGTGAACATGATCACCGAGGCGACGAAGGTCTTGACCACCCCGTAGCGGCCCATCAGCCAGCCGGTCAACGGCACCGAGACGCCGTTGGCCACCGCGAACGAGGTGATCACCCAGGTGCCCTGGCTGGCGCTGACGCCCAGATTGCCGGCGATGGTCGGGATCGAGACATTGGCGATGGTGCCGTCCAGCACCTGCATGAAGGTGCCCAGCGCCAGGGCGATGGAGGTCACCGCCAGCATGACGCCGGTCATCGGCTTAGGCCCAGCAGAGGCGGAGTCGGCGGGGGAGTCCTGGGCGGCCATGCGGCGCTCCTTGGGTCAGACGACGATCAGCGCGCGGACTTGCCCATGGACTGGGCGGTGTCGATCGCCGCCTTCATCGACAGGCCGATGCGCAGCGGGTGGGCGGCCAGGTCGGCGGGGTCGATCGAGATCCGCACCGGCAGGCGCTGCACCACCTTGATCCAGTTGCCCGAGGCGTTCTGGGCCGGGATCAGCGAGAAGGCCGAGCCGGTGCCGCCCGACAGGCCGACCACCTTGCCGTGGAACTTGACGTGCGAGCCGTAGAGGTCGGAGGTCAGGATCACCGGCTGGCCGATCTTGACCTTCTCCAACTGCACTTCCTTGAAGTTGGCGTCGACATAGGCCGACTTGGTCGGGACGATGACCATCAGCGGCGCGCCGACCTGGACCTGCTGGCCCAGTTGCACCGACTTCTTGGCGATGACGCCGTCGATCGGGGCGCGCAGCACGGTGCGGCTCAGGGCCAGCTGCGCGGCGGCCAGCTTGGCGCGGGCGGCGACCACTTCCGGGTTCTCGCCGGCGGCGACGCCGGTGATCAGGGCGCTGTTGACGCCGCGCGAGCCCTCGGCGGCGCCGCGGGTGGCCAGGGCCTGGGTGCGGGTGGCGCGGGCCTCGATCAACGCCGACTGGGCGATGGCGAAGCGGTTCTGGGCGCTGGTCAGTTCGTCGCCCGACACCGCGCCGGAGCCGGCCAGGGCCTTGCGGCGGTCGAGATCGATGCGAGCCCGGTCGAGGTCGGCCTGGGCGCTGACGATGCCGGCGTCGGCGCGGGCGATGTCGGCCTGACGGGCGGCGACCTGGCCGGCCAGGGCGGTGTCGGTGGCGAAATAGCCGGACACCCGGCGCTGGGCCTGGCCGAGGGCGGCCTGGGCTTCCAGCACGTCGATCCTGGCGTCGGCGTCGTCGAGGACGACCAGCGGCTGGCCGGCCTTGACGATCTGGGTCTCGGCCACCAGCACCCTGGCTACCGGTCCGGCGACCAGCGGCGTCACCTGGGCGCTATCGGCTCCGACATAGGCGTTGTCGGTTTCCACATGGTGCGAGGCGACCAGCACCCAGTAGACGGCGTAGAGGATCGCGCCGACCACCACCACGAGGGCGAGCAGGCCCAGCAGGCGGTTGCGGCGGGCGTTCGACGAGAGAGCGGCGGAGTCGGCCATGGGGGAGGTCCTGGAGGCGCGAAGCGGTGAAGCGTGGGAAAGCGGCGGGAACTGAAGAAGCGAAGCGTCAGCTGGTGCTGAAGCCGCCGCCCAGGGCGCGGACCAGGGCGACGTCCAGCGCCAGGGCGCGGCTGTCGAGGTCGGCCACGGTGCGGCGATTGGTGAGCACGGCCTGCTCGGCGAGCAGCACGTTCTGATAGGTGGACAGCCCGCCCTGATAGCGCAGGCGGGCGATGCGGTAGCCGTCCTCGCTGGCGGTCAGCGCCGCGCGGGACTCCGCCAACCGCACGCCCAGGGCGCGTTCGCTGGCGGCGACATCGGCGACGTCGCGCAGGGCCTGGACCACGGCGGCGTCGTAGCTGGCCACGGCCCCGTCGCGGTCGGCCTCGGCGGCGCGCAGATTGGCCCGCAGGCGGCCGCCCTCGAAGATTGGCAAGCTGATGGCCGGCCCGACCGAGCCGACGTCCGAGCCGCTGTCGAACAGTTTATCCAGATGCAGCGACTGCACGCCGATGGCGGCGGCCAGATTGATGTTCGGATAGAACGAGGCCTTGGCCTGGCCGATGCGGCGGCTGGCGGCCTCGGCGCGCCAGCGGGCGGCGACCACGTCGGGCCGACGGCCGACCAGATTGGCGGCGAGATTGGCCGGCAGGCCGAACGGCTTGAGCTGGGCGATCGACGGCCGAGCGATGGCCTGGCCGCGGTCGGGGCCGGCCCCGACCAGGGCGGCCAGGCGGTTGCGGGTGAGGGCGATTTCCTCGTCGAGCCCGGCCAGTTCGGCGCGCGCCGTCGGCGGGCCGGCCTGGGCCTGGCGCAGCTCGCCCTGGGTGTCGAGGCCGTTGGTGACCCGGGTCTGGACGAGATCGGCGGTCTCCGACCGCAGCGCCACCGACCGTTCGGCGACGTCGCGCTCGGCATGGAGCCGGGCGAGGTCGGCATAGGCGGCGGCCGTGGCGGTGGCCAGCATCAGCCGGGCCTGGGCGGCGTCGGCGCGGGCGGCCTGGCTTTCCGAGGTGGCGGCGGCGATGGCGGCGCGGTTCTTGCCCCAGAAGTCCAGCTCCCAGCTGAAGTCCAGGCTCAGGCGGCCGTAGTCGTTATAGCCCTGGGGCACGAATTCGGGCGGGATGCCGTTGTTGTAGCTCTGCTTGGCGCGCTCGACGCCGCCATTGGCCGACACCGACGGCAGCGACGCGGCCCGGGCCTGGCTGGCCAGGGCCTGGGCCCGGCGCAGACGCGCCTCGGCCTGGGCCAGGTCGGGCGAGCCCTTCAGCGCCTCGTCGATCAATTGGTTCAGCTGGGTGTCGCCATAGGCCGTCCACCAGGCGTCGGCCGGCCAGGCGCTGTCGGCGGCCTGGAAACTTTGGGCGGCGGCGTAGGCGTCGGGCGCCTTGGCGACCCGGGCGGGGGCGGCGGCCGGCACGGTGGCGCAGGCGCTGGTCAGCAGGGCGGCGAGCAGGACGGTGAGGGTGACGCCGACCGCCTTGGTCACGGGCTGGAGGGGGGCGGGGAGCTTGTCCAGGGCGGGAAAGGTCATGGGGCGCCATCTTGAAATGACCGTACTGTACGGTCATATGTAGCGCTGATATAAACCACAGCTTGACGGGATCAAGGGGCGACGCCCCACTTAGGGAGTAAAATGATCCAGGACCTGAAACCGCGGCTCGACCGCGACGCCCGCCGCGAAGCCATCCTCGACGTCGCCCGCGATGTGTTCCTGGAGGAGGGCTACGCCAATGCGTCGATGTCGACCATCGCCGCCCGGCTGGGGGGGTCCAAGGGCACGCTCTACAACTACTTCAAGAACAAGGAAGACCTGTTCGCGGCCTATGTGACGCGCCACTGCATGTGGCAGCGCGAGGCGATGTTCGCGCTGTTCTCCGAGGAGAAGGATGTCCGCACCGCCCTGACCAAGCTGGGCCGCACCTATCTGTCGATCGTGCTCAGCGATTTCAGCCTGCTCAACTTCCGCCTGATCGTCGCCGAGGCCCAGCGCACGCCGGCGGTGGGAAAGGCCTTCTACGAGGCCGGCCCCGAACGGGGCTCGCAGATGCTGGGGGCCTATCTCGAGCGGGCCAACGCCCGGGGCCTGCTGAAGATCGACGATCCGCTGCGCGCCGCCCACCAGTTCATCGGCCTGTGCCAGAACCGGCTGATGAAGGCCCGGCTGTGCAACGCCGTCGGCGAGCCCACCGCCGAGGAGATCGATCGCGAGGTCCTGCCCGCGGTCGAGGCCTTCCTGACGGCCTTCGCGCCGGGACGCTGACCCGCGGCGAGACCGCGCCTAGCGCCGGTTCGCCCCACGGTCGGCCAGCACGTCGTGGATCTTCAGGGCCAGGGCGTCGAAGCTGAACGGCTTGGGCAGGAAGGCCACGCCCTGGTCGAGCATGCCGTTGTGGACGACGGCGTTGCGGGTGTAGCCCGTGGTGTACAGCACCTTCAGGTCCGGCCATTCGGCCCGCGCCCGGTCCGCCAGCACCCGCCCGGTCATGTCGGGCATGATGATGTCGGTGAACAGCAGGTCGACGCGGGGCAGCGCCCGCAGCTGCTCCAAGGCCTG
>JAQGIN010000124.1 GCA_028291125.1 Caulobacter sp. | reverse complement strand
CGCCGCCGACCGCGCCGAAGTCGCTCATCAAGCCCCCGATGAAGGCCACGCGCGTCCCGTCGGGCGACACCCGCGGGGCGTTGAGCTGCATCTTCGGGGCGGCGATGATCCGGGCGCCGCCGTCGCGATCGAAGGCCTGCAGACTGGCCACCCACCAGTTGTTGTCGCCGTCGCCCTTGGCCGCCGTGCCGACGAAGCCTCGGCCGTCCGGCCGCCAGGCGTATTCATAGACATAGGTGTCGTCGGGCGAGACGAAGGACAGCGGGCCGCCGGCCAGTGGGACCACGGCGATGCGCTGCTCGTCGATGGCCGCGGCCACGCCGATCTCGCCGACCTGGCGGGCCCCCGCCTGGGTGGCGCCGGACTCCTTGCGCGCCCCGACCGTGGCCAGCAGGGCGATGGATTGGCCGTCGGGCGACCAGCGCGGCGTGCCGGCCACGCCCTGGACCACCGTCACCGGCCGGGTCTTGTCGCCCTCGATCACGAACAGGGTGGCGGTTCCGGCCTTGGCGTCGGCGGCGACGAAGGCCAGGGCCTTGCCGTCCGGCGACCAGGCCGAGCCGGCGTAACGGCAGGCCGGACAGGGATCGAAGCGGCCGATCACCGCGCCCTGGGCCGAACGGACGGTGACCACGCCATGGGCCTCGGCCGTGGAGCCGACCAGCTCGTCGGACTCCACCGCGGCGAAGCGGTCGGCGGCGGGGGCCAGGGCCAGGCTCTCGTGGCGATGCACGGTGACTTGAGGGGCGGCGCTGGCCGCTTGCAGGGCCGCGGCGGCGGCCAGGGAGACGATGAAGCTCACGGCGACTCTTTTCGAGAAACGGAATGAGACCACCGCCATGGCGCCGCGCGAGCCTCGCCGCAAGCGTCTGTTATAAGGTATCACCCGAAAGGACCGCCGACGGCGGCGGGCGCAGGCCCGCCGGCGCGGGTCTCCTCGCATGAAAAGGCGCGCCGCCCGGGGGCGACGCGCCGTCTTCACTCAACGCCGCGGGTTTAGAACCGCGCGGTCACGCCGCCAAAGAGCACGCGGCCTTCGACGTCATAGGTCGCCGCCCAGGTGTTGTTGGCGGGAGCCGAGGACCCCACGATCGGCGGGTTCTTGTCGAACAGGTTGCGCACGCCCGCCGTCAGCGTCATGTCCTTGTTCACGTCATAGCTGCCGGTCAGGTCGAAATAGTGCTGCGCCTTGATGTCCGGCGTGGTCAGGGTCGACTTGTCGGGGAACGTCGCGCCCAGGCGCTTGGGCAGCAGGTAGCTGTCCACGGTCACTTCGCCGATGAAGCGATGGCGCAGGCTCAGCGTGGCCGGACCCGACCGCCAGGTGGCGCGCGAAACGCCCTTCCAGCGCGGGATCGGCTGGCCGCAGGTGGGGCCGAACGCGCCGACGCAGTAGTTCTTGCTGGCCGGCAGAGCCTGCACCGGCGTGGCGGTGAACTCGTCGGTATAGGTGAGGTTGGTTCCCAGATCGAAGCGGCTGCCGCCGAACGGACCCCAGGCGAGATCGAAGTGGTAGTTGCCTTCGAAGTCGAGACCCGAGGTCTTCAGACCGCCGGTGTTGTCGTTGGTCGTCGTCACATAGCCCGGCGCGGCGATCTGGCCGCTCAGCGGATCACGGGTGATCGCCTTGCAGAACACGCTATTGGCGTCCTGAACCAAGTTATAGCAGAGGTTCAGGGTGTTCGCGATGCCGCCGCCCAGAGGGGCGATGGCGCCGTCGAGATTGATCTTGAAATAGTCGACGCTGAGAGCCAGGCCCGGCACGAACCGCGGCAGCAAGACGATGCCGAAGGTGGTGGTGTCGGACTTTTCGGGACCGATGTTGGGATTGCCGCCCGACACCTGGCTGATGAAGGTGTTCGGCTGCACCGCCGGCTGGAACACCTGGCCGGTGGGCACGCCGGTGGCGACGCAGACGGCGCGGACGGCGGCCGTTTGCTGAGCCGTCGGTTGGCGGCTGGAGCACGGGTCGACCGCCGACGGGCCGCTGGTGGTGTTGCCGCCGAACAACTCGCCGACATTGGGCGCGCGGATGGCGTGCTGGAACTGGCCGCGGAAGGTGACGTCTGAGACCGGCGCATATTCGCCGCCCACCGAATAGGTCCAGACGCCGCCGACGCCCTTCAGATCATAGTCGGAGTAGCGAAAGGCGCCGTTGGCGCTGGCGCGCTTGCCCAGCGGAGAGTCCATGAGCAAGGGCACGCGGACTTCGCCATAGACTTCCTTCACCGATTCCGAGCCCTTGGTCGGCAGGGCGGCGTTGAAGCCGGAGACGTCGCCCGAGGCCAGATAGCTGTCGGGGGCGAAGCGCGCCGAGGCCTTGCGGTATTCGGCGCCGGTGCTGAAGTCGATGGGGCCGGCCCAGGTGTCGAACAGCTCGCCGGCCACGCTGCCGGCGAGAACCTGCTGCTGGGATTCGGTATAGTTGATCGAGGTGACCGCGATCGAGGACGCGCCCGCCGCGGACAGGTTGGCGCCGAAGATGTTGAGAGCCGGGGCGGCGCCGTTCACCGACAAGAGGCCCGCCTGGAACTTGCTGAGCGAGGCGGCGCCGCTCGAGATGCTGGTGTCGGTGGTGCGGGTGTAGGTGTAGTAGGCGTCGTAGTTCAGGTTCCGCAGGAAGCTGCTGGAGACGCTGCCAAGATCACCCCGGAAGCCGATCGCCGAACGATAGGCCGAACGGTCGGCGGTGTTGAGGCGATTGCCGACGTCGGGCAGGCGCCGGTTGACATTGAGCACGGCCAGGCCATCCCCGGGCGTCGTGGTCAGCGAGGACGTGCCGTTGGTGACGCGGATGCCGCTGGCCGATTCGGCCAGGTCGAGCTGGGTCATGACCGCCCGCAGCTGCGGCGTCAGATAGGGGTTGTTGGTGTTGATCAGGAAGTTGCCGCCGACGCCGCTGGGCGGCAGCTGCATCGAGACGCGGTTGTTGCTGTAGTGCGCCTCGGCGTAGCCGGTGACGTGGTCGTTGAAGTCGTAGTGGGCCGAGAGATTGGCCATCCAGCGGCGCTGCGGGATCACCAGATAGGCCGCCGGGCCCAGGTCATAGTCGTCGCCAGGCGTCACGGCCGGGCGGGCCACGGTGCCGGCGTCGTTGAAGGTGAAGCCGCGCCCGGTCATGGCGCCCAGTCCGGCCGCCGCCAGGGCCGCGGTCAGGCCCGGACTGGACGGAGAGCCGACGGTGACGAAGCGACCATTGGGGATGGTGCCGCTGCCGCCGAAGATCAGGCCGGGACGCCCGCCCGCCGACAGACAGGTCTGGCCCGCGCCGATCACCTGCGGCGTGCCCGGACGGGTGCTGCTGAAGGTGGCGGCGGTGACGCAGCCATCAGCCATGCTGGGCGTCGCCCAGCCGCCGCGCTCGCCGCGGGTGTAGCCGCCGCGATCGAGATAGTTCAGCGCCACGACCACGTTGCCGCGGTTGTCGGCGAAATTGGCGCCGGCGGTCAGATCCGCCGTATAGGTTCCGGTCTTGGTGTGGGTGTCGCCGCGGGCCTGCCCGGTCAGCTCGACCCCCTGGAAGTCGTCCTTCAGGATGAAGTTGACGACGCCGGTGATAGCGTCCGAGCCATAGACCGCCGACGAGCCGCCGGTGACCGTCTCGACGCGCTTGATCAGCGCGGCCGGCACGGTGTTGATGTCGGTGGTCTGGTCTGGACCGGTGATGGTGTAGCGGCGGCCGTTGACCAGCACCAGGTTACGCTGCGCGCCGAAGCCGCGCAGGTTCAGCGTCGCGGTGCCGCCGGGCACGGTGTTGGCGGTGGGGCCGTTGTTCTGCGAGCCGAGAAACTGCGGGGTGTCGTTGAGCAGGGTCTCGACGTTCTGGGTGCCGGAAAGATTGATCTCCTCGGCGCCGATGACGGTGACCGGCGTCGGCGCCTTGAAGCCGCGCTGGGCCAGACGCGACCCGGTGACGACCACCTCGGTCACGGTCGCGGAATCGGCCGCCGCCGGAACTTGGTCTTGAGCTTGTGCCAGCGCTGGCACAAGAAAAGCCGTGGCCAGAGCCACCGCTGTTTCACAGCCCGCGAAAATGCGCTTCTGACGGATCTTCCCCATGGTCGTCCCCTCCTGTGGTACCGCTATCAGCCGCGGCTGGTACCGCTATCATTCGCGGTTTAGGGGGTTATATACCGCCATCCCATCATATGCAACGGTGCAACATAATTTGGCACGACAGCGACGCCGCGATACACCGGTTCATCGCGCCCTTGGTCGCGAGCCTCTCGCCCGTCGCGTAGGAACATGCCGTGAGATCGATCCGGAAAAACACCGAGAGGCCGGTTCTGCTGTCGCGCAGGACGCTGATGGGCGCCGCCGCGGCCTCTCTCGCCGCGCCCGCCTTGGCCTATGGCGCGACGGACGCCTGGGCGGGAGCCGCCGCGATCGAGCGCAGGGCCCGCCCCCCGGTTTTCCCCTCACGGGTGTTCAATATCGTGGCCGCCGGCGCCGTGGCGGACGACGTGGACCAAACCACCGCGGCCTTCGCGCGCGCGATCCAGCAATGCGCCGAGGCCGGCGGCGGTCGCGTGCTGGTCCCGCCGGGGCGCTGGCTGACCGGCGCCATCCGCCTGCGCACCGGCGTCGAGCTGCATCTGGCGCAGGGGGCCACGCTCGTCTTCAGCACCGACCCGGCGCGCTATCCGATCGTCGCCACCCGGTGGGAGGGGGTCGAGTTGATGAACTATTCCCCGCTCATCTTCGCCGACGGCGAGCGCGACGTGGCGATCACCGGGCGCGGCGTGCTGGATGGCCAGGGCGCGGCCTGGTGGTCCTGGAGCAGCGCGCCGCGGTTTGGCTGGCGGCCGGGCCTGCCCAATCAGCGCGAGGCTCGCAACGCCCTCTTTCGCATGGCCGAGCAAGGCGTGCCCGTGGCGCGGCGGGTGTTTGGCGACGGCCACTCTCTGCGGCCGATGATGCTGCAGTTCCAAAACTGCGCCAACGTGCTGGTGGAAGGCGTCACCCTGCGCGATTCCCCCTGCTGGACCATCCATCCGGTCCTGAGCCGCAATGTCATCGTCCGCGACGTGACGGTGATCGGCCACGGCCCCAACACCGACGGCTGCGATCCTGAATCGGTCGACGGCATGCTGATCGAGCGCTGCACCTTCGACACCGGCGACGATTGCATCGCCATCAAGTCCGGCCGCAACGCCGACGGCCGCCGCCTGGCCAGGCCCACCCGCAACATCCTGATCCAGGACTGCCTGATGAAGGACGGCCATGGCGGGGTGGTGATCGGCAGCGAGGTGTCCGGCGGCGTGCGGGACATCTTCATCCGGCGCTGCCGCATGGACAGCCCCAACCTCTGGTACGCCTTGCGCTTCAAGAACAACGCCATGCGCGGCGGGGTGGTGGAGAACATCCACTGCCGCGACGTCCAGGTCGGCCGGCTGGCGCGGGCCGCGATCACCTGCGATTTCAACTACGAAGAGGGCGCCCGCGGCGCCTTCACGCCGGTGCTGCGCAACCTGACGGTCGAGCGGATGTCCGCCCAGGCCACCGTCCAGGTGTTGGATTCGCAGGGCCTGCCCACCGCGCCCGTGCGCGACATCGTGTTGCGCGATTGCCAGTTCGACGGCGTCACCCAGCCCAGCATCATAACCCACACGATGGGGCTGCGGCTGGAGCGTGTCCGCGTCAACGGCAAGCCCGTCGCGGCCCTGTGACCGGTGGGCGCGCGCCTGGCTGTTGCCGCGCGTCGGCCGCCTCGCTATCCAGATCGCAGAGCCGGACACGCCGGCCAGTAAGCTTGGGGACTTGGAAACCGATGACTCGCAGCCGCTCGATCGCCATCGCCATCGCCTGCGCCGTGGCGGGCGCCCTGACCGCGCCCCTGGCCCAGGCCGCGCCCAAGGTCGCCCCGCCGGTGCGCTTCATCCTGGTCGGCGACTCGACCATGGCCCAGAACAGCGGCTGGGGCCCGGCCTTCTGCGCCGACGTCGTCCCCGAGGCGACTTGCGTCAACATGGCCAAGGGCGGCCGCAGTTCGGGCAGCTATCGGGCCGAGGGCTCGTGGGCGACGACCATGGCCGAGCTGGCCAAGCCGGGGCCGTGGAAGAAGACCTATGTGCTGGTGCAGTTCGGGCACAACGACCAGCCGGGCAAGCCGGGCCGCTCCACCGACTTCGCCACCGAATACCCGGTCAACCTGACCAGCTATGTCAGCGACATCCGCGCCGCCGGGGCGACGCCGGTCCTGGTGACGCCGCTGACCCGTCGCCAGTTCCGCGAGGGCGTGCTGCTGGACGGCCTGTCGGCCTGGGCGGCGGCGACCCGCAAGGTGGCGGCGCGCACCAACACCGCCCTGCTCGACCTCAACGCCGACAGCGTCATCGCCGTCCAGACCCTGGGTCCGGTCGAGGCCATGAGCCTGGCGATGGCCCCGCCGCCCGAGCCCGTGCGCGAGGCCGCCGCCAACGGCACCACGGTCGAGGTCAATCCGCCGCGGGCGATGGGCGCCGCCCCCGCCCCGACGGCCACCGCCGCCGTCGAGCGTCAAGGCGCGGCCAAGTCGGCCTTCGACTACACCCACATCGGGCCCAAGGGCGCGAGCCTGTTCGCCGGCATGGTCGAGGACGAGCTGTTCGCCGTCGTGCCGGGGCTGCGGGGCTATTTCAAGCGGCGCTGA
>JAQGIN010000121.1 GCA_028291125.1 Caulobacter sp. | reverse complement strand
GATGGCGATCTGATCGTCGCTCAGCGCGAAATCCATGCGCGAATTCCTCCCATGCGGGGCAGATCCGCCCTCGCCTCGTTGCCGACGACGTGCCGCGCGCCCGCCGCCGTGTCAATCCTACCTCGCCGGGCCATTATCTCGCCCGAAGCCGACCTTAAATGTCGCACCACCCTTGATCCGCGGGCCCGCACCCCTCAAATCGCCCCCATCGGAGGCGTCGGCTTCATTATGCGTAATCTGAAACTGTTCCTGGTCGCCTTGGCGGCGATCCTTGGCCTGACTGCGCCGCCCGCCATGGCCGAAAGCGACGCCGTGCTCGGCCTAGGCATCTGGCGCAATCCCCACGACAGCGTGCGGCTGGAGATCAAGAGCTGCGGCGCCAGCACCTGCGGCTATGTCGTCTGGGCCAGCCCCAAGGCCCAGGCCGACGCTCGCAAGAGCGGCATGGACACCCTGATCGGCCAGCAGCTGCTGCGGGATTTCGAGCCGACCGGCAACGGCGCCATGCGCGGCAAGGTGTTCGTGCCGACCCTGAAGGTGACCCTCTCCGGCCAGGCCGACTTCATCGACGCGCGGACCATGCGGGCCCGGGGCTGCGTCATCGGCAACTTCCTGTGCAAGTCGCAGATCTGGACCAAGGTCGACTCGCCGCTAGGCTAGCCCATCGACGCGCTTGACCAGGGCGCGCGGCGCCGTCGCCCGCCAGCCGCCCGACAACAGACTCAGCAACTCGTCCGCCTCGATCGCCTCCAGCCGGACCAGCACGGCGGGATAGCCGCGATAGTGATCGTCGTCGAAGAACCGCTCCGGCGCGGCCTCGATCAGCATCTCCTTGGTGTCGAGCGGGCAGCGGACGGCCAGCACCTCGGGCCGCGGCAGGCGCGGCCCCTTGGGCTTGGCGCGCGCCAGATAGGTCCAGGCGATCCCCTTGCCGCCGACCGAGAACGCCAGCCGCCCCGCCTCGCCGCCTTCGACGACCTCCGGCAGCGACAGCGCCAGGCGGCGAACGGTGTCGACCTCGACCATGACGATTGGCCCTTTGGCTGGGTTCAGGGGCTTATATCCTAACCCAGACGCCGAGCGCCGCCGAGCGCGCCGTCGCCGATGGACGCCGGAGGACGTCATGCCGAACAAGCCATCGATCGCCGTCCTGGGGTTTCGACCCCACACCTATTGGACCGCCGTGGTCGCCGTGGCGGGCCGAGCCGACGCGCCGCGGATCGTCGAGCGGCGGCGGATCGCCTTCGCCGCCGGCCACGAGCGGTTCGTCTATCACCAGGCCGCCGAGCTGGAGCCGGCCCGGGCCCAGGCCTTGATCGACGCGGTCCGGGCGGCGACCGGGGCCAACGCCGCGCGCGAGATCGGCGGCCTGCTCACCGACCTGCGGTCCGAGGGCCTGACCGTCGACGTCGCCGTGACGCCGGCCGGAACCGCCAAGCCGCCCGAGGCGCTGGCGGACATCCTGCGCGTCCACGCCCGCGTGCACGCCGCCGAAGGGAGCTTCTATCGCGAGGTCGTCGCCGCGGCCTGCGACGCCCTGGGCCTGCGGGTTCGCCGGGTGATCGAGCGCGACCTGCCCGCCCAGCTCGGCCGAAGCTTGGGCGTCGAGCCGGCGGCGCTGGAGGCGCGGCTGAAGACGATGGGCGCGCCGCTCGGCCCGCCGTGGAACGAGGACTATCGGCTGGCGACCCAGGCCGCCTGGCTGCATCTCGACGATCGCGCTCAGTCGTAGTCCAGCTTCGGATACCAGCTACCGCCCCGCCCCTCGGGCGTGGAGTCCAGCACCATCCACAGCGGCGCCGGATCGGGCGCGCCGCGGGGATCCTGGCCGGGATCGGCGGTGGAGCCGCTCATCTCGCCGGACCAGAAGTGGCGGAGGGTTCCGTCGCGGCGGGTGAAGACGTTGAAGGCCGGGATCTCCGAGCCGTCGGGCAGCAGGCCGAAATAGTCGCGCGAATAGTTCTCGTTCAAGTCACTGTAAAGACGCAGGTTCTTCCAGCCACGCTCGCGCTTCCAGGCCGTCAGGCGCGCGATCGGCGAGCGGGCGATCACCACCAGCGAGATGCGCTGGTCGATGTCGGCGGCGTTGCCCTCCCAGGCCCCCAAGAGATTGGTGCACATCGGGCATGGGCGTTCGCGCTGCGGCCCGAACATGAAGCTGTAGACGGCCAAGGTCTGCTTGTCGCCGAACAGGCCGGCCAGATCGGTGGGACCGTCCTCGCCCTCGAAGCGGTAGTCGCCGGTCACCGGGCCGCCGGGCGGCAGGGCCCGGCGCTGGGCGGCGACCCGCTCGATGTGGCGGCGCAGCTCGATTTCCTCGGCCAGCAAGGCGGTGCGGGCGGCGCGGTAGGCGGCGCTTTCGTTGGGAATGCGGACCGGGTTGTCGCGCGCCAGATCGGCGGCCGGGGTCAGGGTCTCGGTCTTGGCGTCCATCGGACGGTCCTCCGCGTGTGGGGAAGATAACCGCCGGCCAGGCTGACAGGTTTCAACGGGGCTTGGCAAGACGAGGCCGCGCCCCTCTTGCCTCGCGCGCCGGCTCGCGCGAAACCCTAGGCCCATGACCATCCCGCCGCTCGCCCCCTACCCCGCCCTGCGCCTGCGCCGCCTGCGGCAGGCCGACTGGACCCGCCGCCTCGTGCGCGAGACCACCCTGACGCCGTCCGACCTGATCTGGTCGATGGTGGTGCACGAGGGCGAGGGCAAGATCCCCGTCGCCTCGATGCCCGGCGTCGAGCGGCTGTCGGTGGCCGAGGCCGCCAAGGCCGCCGTCCGCGCCCGCGACCTGGGCATCCCGGCCATCGCCATCTTCCCGCACATCGACGGGGCCCGGAAGGACGCGGCCGGCTCGATCGCCGCCGATCCGGACGGCGTCATTCCCCGCGCCGTGAAGGCCATGAAGGACGCCGCCCCCGAGGTCGGCATCATGTGCGACGTGGCGCTGGACCCTTTCACCGACCACGGCCACGACGGGGTGGTCGAGGGCGGCCGCATCCTCAACGATCCGACCATCGAGCGCCTGATTGAACAGGGATTGATGCAGGCCGAGGCCGGCGCCGACATCCTGGCCCCCTCCGACATGATGGACGGCCGCGTCGGCGCCCTGCGCTCGGCGCTGGAAGGCGCGGGTTTCCAGGACACCCTGATCATGTCCTACGCCGCCAAATACGCCTCGGCCTTCTATGGCCCGTATCGCGACGCCATCGGCTCGGCCAAGCTCTCGGCCGGCCAGGGCGACAAGAAGACCTATCAGATGGACCCGGCCAACACCGAGGAAGCCCTCCGTGAGGTCGCCCTCGACATCGCCGAGGGCGCCGACATGATCATGGTCAAGCCGGGCATGCCCTATCTGGATATCGTGCGCCGTCTGGTCGAAGAGTTCCGGATGCCCACCTACGCCTTCCAGGTGTCGGGCGAGTACGCGATGATCAAGGCCGCGGGCATGAACGGCTGGATCGATGAGGAACGCGCCATCTTCGAAAGCCTCACCGCCTTCAAGCGGGCCGGCGCGGCCGGGATCATCAGCTATTTCGCGCCGTGGGCGGCGGAAAAGCTCGGTTGATATGGTCACGTCGAGAACCGCCTTCAGCCCGGGCCAGTTCTACGGTGTCGCCAATGTCGAGCGCCGCCTGGCCAGCGTGCGCATCGCCCATCTGGCGGCGACGATCTGCGCCGAGGGAGTCGACGAGCACAGCCACGACGACGCCCACTTCGTGCTCGCCACCCATGGCCGCTACGAGACCACCGCCTGGGGCCCCCGGACCGAAGGCCCGCCCCTGGTGTTCAACCCGCCGGGCGTTGTCCATCGTGACCGCTTCGTGGGAACGGGCGGTCATTTCCTAGCGGTCAGTTTCGAGGCCGACACCTGGCGCGACCTGGCCGGACAGGCGCCGACCGCCATCGACGCCCTGCGCCTGAACCATGCCCTGGCCCGCGCCTGCGCCCTGCGCCTGACCCGCGCGATTCTAACCCGCGATGTCGAACCCATCGCCCTGGAGGCCCTGGGCCTGGAACTGGCCGCCCAGGTCCAGGCGCCCAAGCTCGAAAGCGAGCATCGCCCCGACTGGTTATCGACCGCCGAGACCTACCTGGCCGACAGCTTCGACCAGCCGATCGCCGTCTCCGACGTCGCTCGCGCCGCGGGCGTGCATCCGGTTCATCTGGCGCGCGGCTATCGGCGCTGGTTCGGATCGACGCCGGGCGAGCGCCTGCGCACACGCCGTCTGGAACGCGCCGCCGATTTGCTGATGGCCGGCCGGACCGCGATCGGCGAAATCGCGCTGCGGGCCGGCTTCTGCGACCAGAGCCACCTGAACCGCCAGTTCCGCCTGGCCTATGGCGTCACGCCCGGGGAGTTCGCGCGGCTTTGCGGTCGTCGGGCGGATGTTGCAAGCGTCCAAGACGGGGCGACCGGCGCGCCCTAGACAGGCTGACGACTGTTTCGGAGAGCCTCCTTGAAGTCCTCGCTGCTTGCCGCCCTGCTGCTGGCCACGCCCCTGACCGCCTACGCCGCCACGCCCGCACGGGAAATGCCGACCGCGTCGCCCGCCGCCGAGGGCCTGTCGGCCGCCAAGCTCGAAGCCATGTCCGCCGCGATCAAGGCCGGCCAGTTCCAGCAGATCACCAGCGTGCTGATCGCCCGCCACGGCAAGCTGGTGTTCGAGGCCTATTATGACGAGGGCGGCGCGGCGGCGCGGCGCAACACCCGTTCGACCACCAAGACCGTGACCGCGATGCTGGCTGGCGCGGCCATCGATCGCGGCGCGTTGCCCGGCGTCTCGGCGCCGATCAAGGCCTATCTGGAGGATCGTCCGCCAGCCGCCCATCCCGATCCGCGCAAGGACAAGGTCACGGTCGAGGACTTGCTGACCATGAGCTCGATCGCCGAATGCGACGACCAGAACCAGTATTCGCGCGGCAACGAGGAGCGGATGTATCTGATCGAGGACTGGGTGGGCTTCTATCTGGACCTGCCCGTGCGCGGCTTTCCGCCCTGGTCCTCGAAGCCAGAAGCCTCGCCGTACGGACGGGCCTTCAGCTACTGCACCGCCGGCGTCACCACCCTGGGCGCGGTGATCCAGGGCGCGGTTGGCAAGCCCCTGCCCGCCTTCGCCGACGAGGCGCTGTTTGGCCCCCTCGGCATCGACAAGCCGGATTGGCCGATCTCGCCGTTGGGCCTGGCCCAGGGCGGCGGCGGCCTGGGCCTGCGCAGTCGCGACCTGCTGAAGCTGGGCCAGCTCTACGCCAATGGCGGCCGCTGGGAGGGCAAGCAGGTGCTGTCGGCGGCCTTCGTCGCAACGGCCACCGCTCCGCACGCCCAGGCGCGGTCGGACGCCGACTATGGCTACCTGATCTGGCTGCAGACCTTCGCCGGCCACAAGGCCTGGGCGATGAGCGGCACGGGCGGCAACAAGGTGGTGATCGTGCCCGACCTGTCGCTGGTGGCGGTGATCACCACCACCAACTTCGGCGTCCGCCAGCCCCATGCGATTTCCGAAAAGCTGCTGACCGACCACATCCTGGCGGCGGTCGAGCCCTGACGCGACTCGCCGCCGTCGTTAGGCTGGGCGGATGACCCAGCCGATCATCGACATCGTCACCGCCGTGATCCGCGACGACGCGGGCCGGATGCTGGTGGTGCGCAAGCGCGGCACGGCGATCTTCATGAAGCCCGGCGGCAAGCGCGAACTGGGCGAGGACGACCTGACGGCGCTGGCGAGGGAGCTCGACGAGGAGCTGGGCTGCCGGCTGGTGGCCGCCGAGCGCCTGGGCGCCTTCACGGCCCCAGCCGCCAACGAGCCGGGTTTCACGGTCAGCACGGTCACCTATCTCGTCCAGGTCGACGGCCCGATCGCCGCTCGGGCCGAGATCGAGGAGATCGCCTGGATCGATCCGGCCGCGCCCGGCGACCTGCGCCTGGCGCCGCTGCTGACGCAGCAGGTTCTGCCGGCGCTACTGCTGGCGGCCACGCCCCAATAGCCATCATCCCCGCGAAAGCGGGGACCCAGGCGTTTTATCGTCGAGCGCCAGGGGTTTCAGAAAAAGCCTGGGTCCCACTTTCGCGGGGATGACGAGTTGTGGGGTGGAGCTCAGACTGAACCCTAGCGCTCGCTCGCCTTCAGCAACGCCGCCAACCGGTCCCGCCACAGCGCCGCCCAGGTGTGGGTGCCGTGGCCGTGGGTCTGGGCGGTGGCCGGCAGCAGCACGAAGGTCCCCTTCGGCAACCGCTTGGCCTCGCGCTCGGCGACGCCCAGTTCCGGCGGATTGATGAAGTCGTCGGCCGAATTGATCCACATCACCGGGACGGTGATCTTTTCCAAACCGGCCGAGGGGTCGTAGTCGCGCGAGGAATCGACCTGATACAGCAGGTCGTTGGCGTCCAGCGGCGGCAGGCGGTCCTTGAAATAGCCGTCGACGAAGGCGTCGGCGGCGTCGCGGGTCGGCTCGGCGATTTGCCACGGCAGCGGCGCGGACCCGGCCACCAGCAGCAGGCCCAGCGCCGTGCGCAGGCCCTGTGTCGGCTGCTGCGCATAGTCGCCGCCCTTCCAGGCCGGATCCTGACGGATGGCGTCCATCAGCAGCTTGCGCCAGACGCGGTTGCGGCCGGCGATCGGCCCCGGCAGGCAGGCCATCGGCATCAGGGCCTGCGCGAAGCCCGGATAGGTCTCGCCCCAGACGAAGCCGTGCATGCAGCCCATCGAGGTGCCCATCAGCAGCCGCAGGCGGTCGACCTTCAGCCCCTGGGTCAGCAGGGCGTACTGGGCGGCGACCATGTCGTCATAGTCGTAGCGCGGGAACCGGGCGTGCAGGCCGTCGCTGGGCTTGGAGGATTTCCCGTGGCCGATGCCGTCCGGCAGGATGACGTAGTACTTGGCCGGATCCAGCAGGCCGCCGGGAGCCAGCAGCACGTCGGCGAACTGCGGGCTGAGGAATTGGCGGCCCGTGCCGCCGGTGCCGTGCAGCACCATCACCGCGTTGGTCACCCGGCCCTGGGCGTCGCGCCTGGGCTCGCCCAGGGTGGTGTAGTGCAGCCGCAGCTCCGGCAGGGTCTCGCCCGAACGGAACTTGAAGTCGCGGACGACGAAGTCGCCCTCCTTCGGCGTCACCGCCGGCGCGGCGAAGGCGGCCGTGGCCAGGGCCAGGCCAGCGGCGGCCAAAAGGCCTGTGAGCGCCCGGCGGCTCACGGCTCGAGCCGCTTGATCAGGCTGGAGGTGTCCCAGCGCCCGCCGCCCATGGCCTGCAGTTCGGCGTAGAAGCCGTTGATCAGCGTGGTGCCCTCCAGCTGGGCGCCGTTGACGGCCGCTTCGTCGAGCACCAGGCCCAGGTCCTTGCGCATCCAGTCGACCGCGAAGCCGAAGTCGAACTTGTCCTGGGCCATGGTCGGCCAGCGATTCTCCATCTGCCACGACTGGGCCGAGCCCTTGGAGATCGCCGCCAGCACGTCGGCCGGATCCAGGCCGGCGCGCTTGGCGAAGTGCAGGGCTTCGGCCACGCCCTGGACCACGCCGGCGATGGCGATCTGGTTGCACATCTTGGTCAGCTGGCCGGCCCCGCTGTCGCCCATCCGCCGGACGGCCTTGGCGTAGACGCCGATCACCGGCTCGGCCCGGGCATAGGCGGCGGCGTCGCCGCCGGCCATGATCGTCAACTGGCCGCTCTCGGCCCCGGCCTGGCCGCCGGACACCGGGGCGTCGACGAAGGCGCGGCCGACCGCCGCGGCCTGGGCGGCCATCTCGCGGGCCACGGTGGCCGAGGTGGTGGTGTGGTCGACGATGATCCCGCCCGGAGCCATGGCCGGCAGGATGTCGCGGACCACGCCGCGGACGTCGTCGTCATTGCCGACGCACAGGGCGACCAGCTCGGCGCCGGCCGCCGCCTGCGCCAAGGTCGCGCCGGCGGTTCCGCCGTGCGTCGCCACCCAGCGAATCGCCTTTTCGGGACTGCGGTTGAAGACGCAGACCTCGTGGCCGGCGGCCTTCAAGTGCCCCGCCATCGGAAAGCCCATCACGCCCAGGCCGATAAACGCCGTCTTCATTCGCTGACTCCCTTGTCGTCCCGCGATTTCGCCCGGCCGGCGGCGGATCGCAACCCCATCTTAACGCCGAAGCCGCACCTTGCCCGGAAACAGGGTTAAAGCAGGCTCAAGCACGATGGCCGTCAGCGGCGAGAGGCCGATCGTTATCAAGAAGGTGAAGAAGGTGTCCGGTCACGGACATCACGGCGGCGCCTGGAAGGTCGCCTA
>JAQGIN010000079.1 GCA_028291125.1 Caulobacter sp. | reverse complement strand
GGTTCCCGCTCGAGGTGTTCGACGCCGTGCGCGCGGCGTTTCCGGCGGAGAAGGCGGTCACCTTGCGGATCTCGGCCACCGACTGGGTCGAGGGCGGTTGGGACATCGAGCAGACCATCGCCTTCGCCAAGGCGCTCGAGGCGCGCGGCTGCGACGCGATCCATGTCTCGAGCGGCGGTCTGCACCCCGCCCAGAAGATCCCGGCCGGCCCCAGCTATCAGGTGCCGCTGGCCCGGGCCGTCAAGGCCGCGGTCCGCATGCCGGTGATCGCGGTCGGGCTGATCACCGGCTTCGAACAGGCCGAGGCCATTGTCGCGACCGGCGACGCCGACCTGGTCGCCCTGGCCCGCGCCATCCTCTACGACCCGCATTGGCCCTGGCACGCCGCCGCCGAACTCGGCGGCCAGGTGCGGGCGCCCAACCAGTATCTTCGGTCCCAGCCGGCGCGGTTCAAGGACCTGTTTGGCGCGCGCTAGCGGCCGGTCAGATATTCGATCTCAGTCCCTCGCGGCGGCGGGCGGATGGGCGATGCGGGCGACCTCGGCCTCGGAGACCGGCTTGGCGTAGCTGTTGCCGAAATTGGTGCGGACATAGGTGATGACATTGGCCATCTGGGCGTCGCTGAGCAGGTCGGTGAAGCTCGGCATCGCGCCCTTGCCCTTGGACACCACCATGATCGGATAGGCGGCGCCGGCCAGGCGGGGATTGCTGGCCAGGGCGGGGATGGTCCCGGCCCCGCTGCCGCCCTTGCCGTCCTGCATGTGGCAGGCCTGGCAGACGGACTGATAGACCTGGGCCCCGGTGACGGGCTTGGCGACCCGGACCACGCCGCCGCCGGTGTCGCCGCCCTGGACGGCCTGGGCGGCGGCCGGGGCCACGGCGGAGGGAAGGGCGAACGCGACGAGCAAGCCGGCCGCGAGCGTCGCGCGAAGGATGTTGGCGGGGGTCATGGTCAGGCCTCCAGGGCGCGCTTGTGGAGCCGGGTGATGGCGTCGATGGAGGAGAGCAGGGCGCCTTCCATCCAGCAGCCGACATAGGAGGCGTGCTCGCCGGCCAGGACGATCCGCCGGTCCATCGCCACCAGCGTCTGGTAGTGGGTCTTGCGGGTGTCCTCGTTCCAGCGGGCGCAGCAACCGAGCGTCCAGGGCACGCGGCTCCAGGCCACCGAGGCGCCGGTGACGAACTCCTTGCGATAGTTGGCCGGGTGGATGACCGAGCCCTGCTGCAGCGCGGCCTCGATCCGCTGCTGCGGGGTCATGCCCGCCAGGCGATAGGCCCCCATCTCCCGCGCGAAGGCCCCGAGCAGCACGGCCGGACCGTCGCCGAACAGGTTGTTGTTGGGATAGGAGATCAGGGCGATCTCCTGGTCGGTGAAGCTGTGGCCGCCATAGATGTAGTCGTCCTCCTCCCAGAAGCGGCGACGCATCTCCAGCCCGATCTTGACCTGGCCCGAATAGGGCACGGCCTTGATGGCGGCCATCATCGCGTCGGTCACCTGGGTGTCGATCTGGCCGAGGACGCCCAGCGGGATGGTGCAGACGCACCAGTCGGCCGCCGCGGTGGCGGTCTGGCCGGTGGCGGTGTCCTGGTAGGTGACGGCGACGCCCTTGTCGTCCTGGGCGATCTTGGTGACCTTGGCGTTGTAGGTGATCAGTTGTTGGACCTGCTTGGCGAAGGCCTTGCCGATCATGTCCATGCCGCCCACCGGCTGGAACATGGTGGTCTGCATCTCGTGGCCCATGAAGAAGGCCATCGAGGTCCAGACCTGGGGATCGAGCACGTCGTGGAAGTCGTAGAGCGGCGAGGCGATCGGGGCGCCGTTGACGCCGCCGCCCGGCGGGCGCTCGAACCCCCGGTGACCCGAGGTGCGCAGGCTCGAGACGTACTTGTAGTCCTTGTCGAGCATGCCCCAGCCGCGCAGGGCTTCCAGCAGACGCTCGCGGTCCTCCAGGGTCACGGCCTCATCGAGGGCCTTCTGGTTGACCGACTTGGCCAGCAGCTCGGCGATATTGCCCTCGAAGTCGGCGGCGGCGGCGTTGAAGCGCACCGGCTTGCCGCCGAAGGCCTGCGAGGAATGGACATAGGTGTTGTGGTTGAACTGGATGAACGGCTCCAGCGCCACGCCGAATGACTTGCAGTAGTGCAGCAGGGTGCGGTGATGGTGCGGGATGCGCCACGGGCCGGGATTCATGTAGTTGCCGGGCGCGAAGCCGACCTTCTGGGTGGCGCCGCCGAGTTCGGTATAGGTGTCGCCGCCGCGCAGCGACCAGTTGCGGCCGCCGGCGCGGTCTTGATATTCGAGGATCTTGACCTTGTAGCCGGCCTTGGTCAGTTCGTGCGCCGCCAGCATGCCCGCCAGTCCCGCGCCCAGCACGATCACCGAGGCGCCCGGCTTGGCGCCCGAAAGGTTCGGCGGTCCCGCGAACTGGGTTTCGGCCGCGTGGCCCAGCGTGGTCATGGCCTGATAGAGCGCGGCCGTGCCGCCGACCGCGGCGATCGCGGACAGCAGTTGCCGCCTTGTCGGTGTGCGCGCGCCCATGTCCATCCGACGAAGTCCCCCAACGCCGCCGGTCCGGCGGTCCTGGAGTCGAGCTAGCCAGACTCCCGGCGCCGCCGCGCGGTCGATGGCCGAGGCGGAGCGCATTCGGCCGCGGCCTTCGGCTTTTGCGGCGCCGGAAGGTCGGCGTTGCGCAGGAACTGTGCAGGCCGCGCCTTACGGAGAGGTCAGGGCGACACGTCCTGGGCCGTGGCGCGGTCGATCAAACGCTTGAGCAGGCGCCGTCCCTTCCCCCAGGGGCCATGGCCCGACGCCACATTGATATGGCCAGATTGGCCCAGATCGACGAATTCCGATCCCCAGCTGCGGGCGAAGGCCTCGGCGCGGCCGATCTCGACATAGGGATCGTCGCGGCTGGCCACCACCAGGCTGGGGAAGGCCAGCCTTTGGCGCGGGATGGGGGAAAAGCCGGTGAGCAGCCGACCCGCGGGGCCGTCGCGATTGACGTCGGCGGGCGCGACCAGGAAGGCGCCGCCGACGCCGCGGCCGCCATTCACCTGAGCCAGATGGGCGACCAGGGCGCAGCCCAGGCTGTGAGCGACCAGGATCGCGCCGGGCCGCCGGCGGAGGGCCTCGGCCAGGCTGGCGGTCCAGTCGCCCAGGGTCGGCCGCTCCCAGTCGCTCTGGTCGACCCGCTCGGCGCCCGGCAGGGTCCGCTGCCAATGGCTCTGCCAGTGGTCGGGTTCGGAATTGTAGAGGCCGGGCACAATGAGGATCGGCGGATGATCTCGCCGCTCGTCCGCGTCCTCCTGGGAAGGTCTCGAAGGCGCATCCAGCGTGTCTGGCGTGATCATCTGTGGCCTCCTTGGGTTCAGCGGCGACGGTCCTGGGAAAGGATGGTGACCTGGGCGGAACCTAGTTCAGGCTCGCGCATCAACTCGGCGAGGATCTCGTCCTTCAATCTGGCGAAGGCGGCTGAGCCGCGGTCGCGCGGGTGAGGGAAGGGGACGGGGACGATACGGGCGATGCGGCCAGGCCCGCCCTGCATGATCACCACCCGGTCGGCCAGATAGAGGGCTTCCTCGACGTCGTGGGTGACCATCAGCATGGTCCCCTGGTTTCGACGACGAAGCGCTTGCAACTCGGTCTGCAACTTCAGCCGGGTCAGGGCGTCTAGCGCCCCGAACGGCTCGTCGAGCAGCAGCACCTTGGGCTCGTTGATCAAGGCCCTGGCGATCGCCGCGCGCTGAGCCATGCCGCCTGACAACTGGTGGGGATAGGCGCCCTCGAAGCCCGAGAGATTCACCAGAGCCAGGCTTTCGGCGACCAGCTTCTTCTTGGCCTCGCGGCCCAGGGGCCTGCGGTCCAGGGCGACGGCGACGTTTTCCTCCACCGTCATCCAGGGAAACAGGCGGTGATCTTGAAAGACGATGCCGCGGTCCAGACTGGTGGAGAGGATGCGGCGGTCATCCAGGCGGATCTCGCCTTGGTAATCATTGTCGAGGCCAACGATCAGCCGCAGCAGGGTGGATTTACCGCAGCCGCTGGCCCCGACGATGCTGACGAATTCGCCTGGCCCGATGTCGAGGCTGACATCGCGCAGCACCTCCAGCGGCTGGCCGTCGATATGGTGGGTCTTGCCCACGGCGCGGATCGCCAAGGCCCCGCTGCGGCCGGCGGTGATGGGCTCAAACTCGGGTCTGGTCCTCGACATTAGCGGGACTCCTTGAGATCGCGCCAGCGCAGGCCGGGCGCGGCCAGTCGGGTGAAGAGGCGGGTGAGGGCAAAGGCGATCAGGCCGACGAAGATCACGCCGATGAGGACGACATCCATGCGGCCCTCGACCTGGCCGGTCTCGATCATCGCGCCGATGCCGCTGCCGGAGCCAAACAGGATCTCCACCCCGATGCAGGCGATCCAGGCGAAGGCCAGGGCCTGTTGCAGGCCGGTGAGGATCATCGGCAAGGCCGAGGGCAGGCGGACCTTGAAGAAGAGCTGCAGCGGGTTGAGGGTCAGGACCTTGCCGACATCGACATGGGCGGCCTTGACGCCCTTGAGCCCCTCATAGGTGTTGA
Organism: Caulobacter sp.; assembly: GCA_028291125.1. Lineage (GTDB taxonomy): Bacteria > Pseudomonadota > Alphaproteobacteria > Caulobacterales > Caulobacteraceae > Caulobacter. The sequence continues at coordinate 4,323 of JAQGIN010000079.1, read as the reverse complement.
GCACCAGCGGGAACATCGCCGCCTTGATGACGATCAGGTCCTTGGGCAATTCGCCATAGCCGAACCACAGGCCCAGCAGCGGGATCCAGCCCAAGGTCGGGACCTGGCGGATAGCGTGGTAGACGGGACCCAGAACCTTGTCGACGATCGGCGACAGCGCCATGGCCGCGCCGATCAGCACCCCGGCGGTTCCACCGACCGACAGGCCGATGGCCACGCGCAGCAGGCTGGTTGCGACATGGCGGGGAAGTTCGCCAGACGCGATGGTGTCGACCAAGGCCTTGCCCAGTCCTTCGAGCGAGACAAAGGCGAACCCATAGCCGCCGCCGCGCCGGGCCAGGAGGTCCCAGGCGACGAGGATCAGCAGTGGCAGCACCAGGCCCTTGAGGAAGGACAGGCGCGGCATCTTGAAGGTCGGATGCGATCCGGCCATGGCCGGACCGCCCAGGACGGGCGAGATCATGCGGGGGCTCCACGAACGAGAAGGCGCTCGACGCGCTTGAAGCCGCGATCAAGCAAAAAGCCGATCGCGCCGATCAGCACGACGCCCATCAGCACGACGTCGAGGCGGAAGGTCTGGCGGCCCAGCTCCATCATCTGGCCGATGCCGCGATCAGCCACCAAGAGTTCAGCGGCGACCAGAGCCACCCAGGCGCGGCTAAGGCTCAGCCGCAGGCCAGTGAGCACCGGCGGCAAACTGGCGGGCAAGATGACGTGGCGCAGGCGGGCCAGCGGCGACAGGCGATAGACGTCGGCGACATCGAAATAGCGCCGCGGCAGGCCTTGCACGGCGGTGTAGGCGGCCAAGGCCGCGGGGTAGAACGACGCCTTGCCCACCACCACGATCTTGAAGGTCGCCTCGATGCCAAACATCAAGACCAGCATTGGGATAAAGGCGATGGTCGGCACCTGGCGGATGGCGTGAAAAAGGCCCGAGGTGTAGCTCTCGATGGTCCTGGAACGAGCCATCGCCACCCCGAACGCCACGCCAAGCGTCGCGCCAATGACATAGCCGGCGGCCAGGACGCTGAGGCTGGCGACGAGATTGCGCGCCAGGTCGCCGCTCCTGACCCCGGCGACAAAGGCGGCGGCCACGCGCTCGGGCGGCGCCAGAACCTGAGGCGGAAAGAGGCCAAGCCTGGTGTTCAGCCACCAGGCCAGGAGCAGGGTGGCGATCCCCGACCACGACAGGGCGATCGATCGCAAGGACCGCAGGACCTTAAGCATCGGCGAGACTCCGGCGAGCGCGCCAGGCGATGACGCCGGCGGTGGCGAGGAGGACGAGGATCCACAGCGGATAGACGTTCTGCACGGCGGTGAGGCTGGAGATCAGACCGCCGCTCATCGCCCCGACCACGCCGCCCGACATGCCCGCGACGTTGTAGAGGCCCGAGATCTTGCTCTTGTCGGCGCCGTTGCTGGCCAGCTGGGTCATGTTCTGGAAGTGGATCGAGGTCGAGGCCAGGCTCAGCAGGCAGGCTCCGGCCGCCAGGACGCCATAGCTGTGGCCAAGGCCAAGACACAGGAGCGAGGCGATCCCTGCGCCCAGCGACCAGGCGTAGCCGCCGTGGCGGCTCATCCGCACATAGAGGCGGCTGCCCAGGAACAAGGAGGCGATGGTCGTGCAGCCCTGCACGGCGATCAAGGACACGGCCAAGGATCTGGGCATGCCCAGGGATTTGATCGCCACCACCAGGATGAAGGTGGAAAACAGCGACGTGGTGGCGCTGGAGACGTGCTCGATCAGGCAGCTTTCGAAGATGTTGCGCTGCTTGAGCAGACTTCCGACCTGGCCGCGCAGGCTGACCTTCGCAGAGTCGACCGCCGGCGCGCGGGTGTCGGGAAAGAAGGTCAGGGAGGCCGCGCCCATCACCCCAAACATCAGCCCGGAGGCCACGAACGCCGCGCCATAGCCGAAATGCCCGGTGACCCGGGCGGCCAGGGCCGGACCGACCAGCGAGATGCCGATCGCCTGCGAGCCACGATACCAGCCGGCCTTGTCGGGACCGATCCGGGGCAGCTCGCGCAGGAACGAGGTGTTCATCGAGACGATGCGAAACGGGATGCAAATCCCGATCAGGCCACGGGCCACGGCCAGCCACTGCCAGGTCATGGCGAACGGCATCACCGCATAGACCAGCATCGGGCCGAGGCTGGCGGTGAAGTAGGAGGCCCGCACGCCCAGCTTGGAGATCAAAAAGCCCGCCGGCAGGGCCATCATCACCATGGCCGCCTGCTCCAGGGCCATGATCGCGCCGATCTGCAGCGGGGTGGCGCCCAGATGGATGGCGAACAGCTGGGTGGCGATGCGCCCCAGCGCGATCGAGCCGCCGCTGACCACGGCCAGGAGCATGAACTTCTGGATGAAGTTCAGCGGCGATTCCTGGGCCTTCTCCATAGGTTGAGCGATCTCGCTCATGGCGCTTTGAGCGCGTCGGCCTTGGCGGCGCCCGACCAATAGGCCTCGGCCCCGGCGATCTTCACCGCCGGGTCGACCAGCGAGGTGTCGGTTAGCGGTCCGATCGCGGGCTTTTGGCTGATCAGGCCGGTGGCGGCGGCGTAGTCGATGACGTTTCGGTAGTGATCCTCCAGGCCTTGCGTGGCCAGCGGCGAGAACCTCGCCTTCCAATCACCCGTGCCGTCCAGGTCGGCGCGGATGGCCTTTTCGGGGGTCTCGCGGCTGAGCGTGACGATATAGGCGTCGCGGTTGGCGGGGTCCGACGCCCACTGGCCGGCGCGGACGTAAGATGCGGCGACCAACTGCGCGATGTCCTTGTGCTGGTCGATGAAGTCGCCGCGGCCAAAGAGCTCGGTGCGCTGAGCCCAGACCTTGGGCGCGACCTTGGTCGACCAGATGATCTTGCCCACGCCTTGCGATGTGAGGTGATCGGCGTCGGCGATGGGGCCGACGAAGCCGTCGACCTTGCCGGCCGCCAGGGCGGCGGCCCCGGCCGAAGGATTGACGTTGTAGATCTTGAAATCGTTGATCGTCAGGCCGTTGGCGGCGATCAGGCGGGCGAACACCGCTTCCCAGGGCCGTCCGCGGTGCAAGGCCACGCGCTTGCCCTTCAGGTCGGCGATCGACTTGGCGCTCGAGCCGGTCGGGACCAGCAGATAGGTGTTGGTGGCGGCGTTGGAGGGCATGACCAGCCGCACCGGCGCGCCGCCGCTGGCCCCGATCACCGCGGGCAGATCGCCGTAGAAGGCGAACTCGACGGTCTTGTTGACGAAGCCCTCGTTGATCATCGGCCCGCCAATGGCGTGGGGCATGTCGACGAACTGCAGCCGATAGCCCTTCTTGGCCAACTCGCCCGCCAGCCAACCTTGGTCCTGGACCACCCCGGTCAGGCCCGACGGCTCCAGCTTGCCGCCGATGGTGGCGGCGCCGGCCACGATGCGGACGATCTTGGCGTCATCGGCCTTCCCCGCCGCCGACTTGCCCGAGCAGGCGGGCAGGGCCAGCAGGCCCAGAGCGGCGGCGATGAGCGCCAGATGTCGAAGCGGGGCCATGAGCTGCTTGTCCATGATCAAAAGCGGCGAGTGACGGTGGCCAGGGCCAGGCGCGGATCGCCCGAGACCCGGCGCACGGCCTTGTTGATCGGGCCGGTGGCCAAGACCGTGTAGTCGCGGTCGGTCAGGTTCTGCACCGAGACGGCGAACTCCCAGACCTCGCCCTTGGGGCTAAAGGCGACGCGGGCGTTGGCCAGGCCATAGGCCTTCTGTTCCAAGAGCGGATTGTCCTGGATCGCAGCGTTGAAGTATTGGCGGGTGCGATAGCTCCAGTCGCCGCCCAGCGTGATCTCGCCGCCAAAGGCTGGAATGACATACTCGGCCGCCAAGGCGGCGGTGAGGTGAGGCGCGCGGGCGAACTCGTTGCCGGATGCGTCCTTGGGCGCATTGGAGACCACGGTCAGGAACTGGGTGTATTCGGTCTTGAGGAGCCCCAAGGTTCCGGTCACGCGCAGGCCGTCGATCGGCCGAGCGATGGCCTCAAGCTCAAAGCCCTTCACCCAGCCGGCGCCGGCGTTTTGCAAGGTGGCGACGGGGTCCGGGCTGCCGGCGACCTGGGCGTAGACCAGCACCTGGATGCTGGAATAGTCGTAATAGAAGGCCGCCGCATTGAGGGTCAGCTTGCGGTCGAACCATTGGCTCTTCAGGCCGCCCTCGTAGGAGTCCAGCACTTCAGGGTCGATCGGGTTGATGGTGTTTTGGCCCGAGACCGCGAAACCGCCGGCCCTGAAGCCGTGGGCGAAGCGGAAGTAGCCGCTGACATGGTCGGTGAGCTTGACCTGCGGGGTGACGTCGTAGGTGACCTCGCGCCAG
>JAQGIN010000074.1 GCA_028291125.1 Caulobacter sp. | reverse complement strand
CGACGTCCGCTTCCGGTGATCCGATGAGCGAGCCGTCGATCTTCTTTTCCGAGGTCAACGAACGGCAGGGGGTGTTCCACCGCCGGGCGTTCCTGATGGGCGGCCTGGCGGGGGCGGGGATCCTGGCCCTGACCGGGCGGCTGGCCCAGCTGCAGCTGGTCGAGGCCCAGCGCTATCAGAAGCTGTCGGCCGGCAACCAGTTCAACTACCGCCTGGCCCCGCCGCCGCGCGGCCTGATCCTCGACCGCAACGGCGTGCCGCTGGCCTCCAACCGCCCCAATTTCCGGCTGCTGATCAGCAAGGACAAGGGCGTCGACGTCGAGCGCACGCTGGACGACCTGGCCCAGCTGGTGCCGATCGACGCCGCCCGCCGGGCCCGGCTGGTCAAGGACATCGCCCGCGCCCCCAAGCGCGCGCCGGTGGCGGTGATGGAGGACATGAGTTGGGAGGAGTTCTCGCGGGTCAATATCCGCACCCCCGAGCTGCCCGGGGTGACCGCCGACATGGGCGAGGTGCGGGTCTATCCGTTCGGCGGGGCCTTCGCCCATGTCATCGGCTATGTCGCCAAGGTCTCGGACCGTGACCTGATCGCCGCCAAGGACGATCCCGACCAGGACCTGCTGCACCATCCGGGCTTTCGCATCGGCAAGCAGGGGGTGGAGAAGTCGTTCGACGGCGCCCTGCGCGGCCGGCCAGGCGCGGTGAAGGCCGAGGTCGACGCCCAGGGCCGCACGGTGCGGCTGGATCCGGAGGGCGACATCCCGGCCACGCCGGGCAAGGCCATCCGCCTGACCCTGGACGCCGACATCCAGAACCGCGCCCTGGAGGTGATGGGCGAGGAGAGCGGGGCCATCGTGGTCATGGACTGCCGCAACGGCGACATCCTGTGCATGGTGTCCTCGCCCAGCTTCGACGCCAATCGGCTGGTCAAGGGCCTCTCGGGCGCCGAGTACCGCGCCCTGGCGCAGTACGAGCGCAAACCGCTGCTCGACAAGGTGATGACGGGGACCTATCCGCCCGGCTCGACCTTCAAGCCGACGGTGGCGATGGCGGCGCTGCAGGCCGGGATCGACCCGCTGGACCGCGTGGTCTGCACTGGCGGCTGGTTCTTTGGCGGCCGGGTCTGGCACTGCCACAAGAAGGGCGGCCACGGCGTCCAAAACATGCACGACGCCATCAAGAACTCCTGTGACGTCTATTTCTACCAGACGGCGCTGCGCATCGGGCCCGATCCGATCGCCGCGGCGGCCACGGCCTTCGGCTTCGGTCAGGTGTTCGACATCGGCATCCCCGGCCAGAAGAAGGGCCTGGTCGGCTCGCGGGCGTGGAAGAAGAAGGCCTTCAAGCGCGACCCGATCTGGCATCCGGGCGACTCTGTGCCGTTCGGCATCGGCCAGGGCTATATCAACGTCAACGCCCTGCAGCTGGCGGTGATGACGGCCAGGCTGGCCAACGGCCGCAAGGCGTTGAACCCGAGGCTGGTGCGCGAGGTCGGCGACGCCGACCAGCCGCACGGCGACGCCGTGCCTGACCTGCCGTTCAGCCAGGCGCATCTGGAGATCGTCCGGGCGGGCATGGCGGCGGTGGCCAACGATCCCACCGGCGGGGCCTTCAAGCAGAGCCAGCTGGGCATGGGTGACGTCAAGATGGCCGGCAAGACCGGGACCGCCCAGGTGCGGCAGTACGCGGCCGGGGCCTCGCGCAGCAATCAGGGGGTGGCGTGGAAACTGAAGGACCACAACCTGTTCATCGCCTTCGCGCCCTATGACGACCCGCGCTACGCGATGTCGGTGATCATCGAGCACGGCGGCCAGTTCGGCTCGAGCGCCGCCGCGCCGCGGGCCCGCGAGGTGATGCGCGTCGCCCTGCTGAAGGATCCGCAGATCCGGGCCCGCATCGAACGCCCGGTCGCGGCGCCCGATCTCGCCGCCGACCTTCAGACCGAGGGCGACGGCGAGGGGGCGGCTCCGGAGCCGCCGAGCGATCCGCTCGCGCCGACGGTCCAGTAGGCCAGGTCGGTTTCCGATCGCGGCGATTTGGTTGACGGCGCGATACTGGTCTCGGCGCCTCATCTTGCCAATTTTTGCCATAGCTCATACTCTTCGAAGCATGAGCACGATGAACATCTCGCTGCCAGATGCGCTGAAGTCGTTCGTCGACGAGCAGGTCGCTGACCGCGGCTACGGCACCAGCAGCGAATATGTTCGCGAGCTGATCCGTCACGATCAAGGTCGCCAACAGCTGCGGGGCCTATTGCTGGACGGCGCATCCTCGCCCCCGACCGCGCCGGCCGATGGCGCCTATTTCGATGACCTGCGCGCGCGCGCGCGCGGCCGCCAGGCGGGATGAGCGCAAGACCGATTGTCCCACGGCGCCAGGCTCGGCGGGATGTCGAGGACGCAACGGACTATTATGCGCGCGAAGCGGGCGAGCGGGTGGCTCTGGCCTTCATCGACGCCTTGGAGAGCGCCTATGGCGCGATCGCCCGCCAGCCGGCCGCCGGCTCTCCACGTTTCGCTCACGAACTGAATCTTCCGGGCCTGCGCAGCCGGGCCCTCAAGCGCTTTCCCTATCTGGTTTTTTATGTCGATCGTGAGGACCATGTCGACGTGTGGCGCGTGCTCCATGCCCAGCAGGACATCCCGGCATGGCTGCAGCCAGAACGCTGAGCCCGCGCGCTTTGGCTATGCGTCCTGGAGGCTTTGCGCGATGTCGCGCCCGAGGAGCGGACCCGTTTGAGCGCCGTGGGCATCGAGACTTTCGTAGCGGGCCTCGATGCGGCGCCAGGTGCTCAGCTTGATCGGTTCGCCCCTGCGCAGCTTGGTCCAGGTGGTCTCGCTGACGCCATAGACCCTGAACAGGTGCGGGCGGGTGACGGCCGGCAGGCGGCGCTTGAACCGCTCGAAGGTCTCCGGGGAGATCACCACCGTGGCGATCATGGCTTGGCGGCCGGCTTGACGAGGGTGGGGAAGGTGACGCCCAGCTGGTCGAGATAGGTCTTGTAGCGCTTGGCGTCGTAATAGAACGGCCGCATCAGCGGGCGCTTGGCGGCCATGATCTCGGCGTTGAGGGCGATCTGCGGCTTGTCGTCGGGGCCAATCATCGGGACGTATTTCTGGTCCTTGGTCTGGTCGGCGAAATAGCCCTTGGCCTGGGTGATCAGTTCGGGGCGGGTGAACATGTCGACCAGGGTCATGGCCACCACCTTGCCGCCGGCGACGACGCCGTCATGGGCGATCGGCGTGGCCATGGCCATGGCGTTGGACC
>JAQGIN010000071.1 GCA_028291125.1 Caulobacter sp. | reverse complement strand
CGGCGGCGGGGGCGTCGGACAGGGTGCGGTGCAGGCTGCCGACGGTCTCGATGCGGGCGGCCACCTCCTCGAGCAGGATGGCGACGTCGCGGGCGTCCAGGCCGCCGCCGGCCCGGTCGACGCTGGTCGCCTGCAGGCGGGTGTAGCCGGCGATCAGGGCCAGGTTGTTGGCGATGCGATGCTGGGCTTCGCTAAGCCGGTCATTGAAACCGACATGGCGCGGCTCGACGTCGCCGAAGATACGGCGCTCGACGTCCATGACTCGGGAACTTTCGATGAGGCGGCTAGGATCGCCGTCCCATTCAGCTAAACACAAAATCTAATGAATGGCGAATACTTTCTACTTCGCCCAATTCACGATGATTCGTGCGAATCTCAGGCAATCTTGACCACTAATTCGCCAATTCGGCATAGACATTACTCAAATGTGATCAATGTATAGTCGACGCCGATGACGCCGTTCACTCCGAAAGCGGCGAGTGAGTAAGAGGCGCTCTTTACGTCTTTTACGGTTTTTGCGTTTCCCCGGAGCCTAAGGCGCCGCTCGTGCGTTAGGCTCGGCGGTAGAAAGCAAACAGGACCCCGCCGGGGTGTGATTGATGAACGACCTGACCCGACCCGAACGCCTGCAGATCATGCTGACCCAGGACGAGCTCGACGCCGTCGACGACTGGCGCTTCGCCCGCCGCATGCCCAGCCGGGCCGCCGCCGTGCGCGAACTGCTCAAGCGCGGCCTGGCGGCCGAGGGCATCGACCTGGCCGACGGCAAGATGCGGTCGCGCGACTTCGGGGTGGTCGACGGCAAGCTGCGGTCGGAAGGCGACGGGGCTTAAGACCCGTCACTCGCCCCCTACGGGCCTGCGGCCCGCCTCCTCCAGGGGGCCCGCCTTCCCTTACGCCACCCTTCCCCTCGCGCCGCCCTGCGCTCATGATCGCGCCAAAGGTGGTCGGGGAGGCCAGCATGCGGTGGATCGTTCGGGGCGGAATCGCCCTGCTGGCCCTGGTCGCGATCGTGGCCATCGCTCTCGCCGCCTATGGCTGGGTCAGCCGGCCGCCGACCGCCGACCGCGCGGCCCTGATCGCCAAGGCCGACGCCTATGACGTCCGCCGCGACGAATGGGGCGTGCCGCACATCAAGGGCGCCACCGACGCCGACGCCGCCTTCGGCCTGGCCTACGCCCACAGCGAGGACGACTTCGCGACGATCCAGGACGTCGCCCTGGCCACCCGCGGCCAGCTGGCCGGGTCCAACGGCCCGAAGGCCGCGCCCACCGACTATGTCGTGTCCCTGCTCGATGTCTGGCCGACGGTGAACGCCGGCTATCCCAAGCTGCCGGCCGACGTGCGCCGGGTGCTGGAGGCCTATGCCGACGGGGTCAACGCCTATGGCGCGGCCCATCCGCGGGCGCTGAAGCCCGGCCTGCTGCCGCTAACCGGCCGCGACGTCGCCGCCGGCTTCGTGTTCAAGACCCCGTTCTTCTACGGGCTGGACACCGTGCTGCGCGATCTCAACGCCCCACCCGCCAAGGACGGCAAGCCGGAGAAGGAGCCGCTGAAGGGCTCCAACGGCCTGGCGGTGGGGCCGTCGCGCAACGCCGACGGGGCCACCCGGCTGCTGGTCAATTCGCACCAGCCCTATACCGGCCCGGTGGCCTGGTACGAGGCGGTGGTCGAGAGCGGCGAAGGCTGGCACGTGGCCGGCGGCTTCTTCCCCGGCGCGCCGTTCATGCTGCATGGCCACAACGCCCATCTGGGCTGGGCCAACACCGTCAGCAAGCCCGACCTGGTCGACGTCTACCGGCTGACCCTCAACCCCCAGAACAAGAACCAGTACCGGCTGGACGGGGCCTGGCGCGACTTCGAGCGCTCCACCGCCACCCTGCGCATCAAGCTGTGGGGGCCGTTCTACCTGCCGGTGCGCAAGGCGGTGCTGCGCAGCGCCCATGGGCCGGTGATGGTCACCAAGACCGGGGCCTTCGCCCTGCGCTACGCCGGCATGGGCGAATACCGCCAGCCCGAGCAGTATTACCGGCTCGACAAGGCCAATAATCTCGCCGAATGGCGCGCGGCCATGGCCCTGCAGGCCCTGCCCAGCATCAACTACGTCTATGCCGACCAGGCCGGGAACATCGGCTTCGTCCATAACGGCCAGTACCCGAACCGCGTCGCCGCCGCCGACTGGTCCAAGACCCTGCCCGGCGATCGTTCGGACCTGATCTGGAAGGGCTATCGGCCCTATGACCAAACCCCGCAGATCTGGAATCCCAAGTCCGGTTACGTGTTCAACTCCAACAACACCCCGTTCCAGGCCACCGATCCGGCCGACGACCTGAGGCCCGGCGACTTCCCGGCCTCGATGGGCCTGCAGACCAACATGACCAACCGGGCGGTGCGGGTGCTGGAGACGGTGGGGCGCGACCCGGCCATCACCGACGAAAGCTTCCGCCGCTACAAGTACGACCTGACCTACAGCATGGCCTCGCCGGTCGGGGCGCTGATGCGCTCGGTGCTGGCGGTCGACGCCAAGGGCGACGCCGACACCCTGCGGGCCCAGGCCATCCTCAAGGCCTGGGACGGGCGCAACGACGTCCATGATCGCGGCGCGGCCCTGGCCAATCTGATCATCCAGCCGGTGCTGTTCGCCACCGACGTCGAGGGCCAGGCCCCGCCGACCCCAGCCGCCGCCCTGGCCGCCGCCATCAAGACCCTGAAGACCCATTTCGGCCGGCTGGATCCCGAATGGGGCCAGGTCAACCGCATCCGCCGCGGCCCGCTGGACCTGGCCATCGACGGCGGCTCGGGGACCTATCGCTCGGTCTGGGGCCGGCTGGGGACGGACGGCACGCTGACGGCCGAGGGCGGCGACACCCTGATCCTGTTCGTCACCTGGGACAAAGCCGGCCAGCTGCGGTCGGACAGCATCCACCAGTTCGGCTCGGCCACCCTCGACGCCGGCTCGCCGCACTATGCCGACCAGACGCCGCTGTTCGTGGCCATGAAGACCAAGCCGGTGCTGTTCACCGAGGATCAGCTGAAGGGCCACGTGCGCGAGGATTACCGGCCGGGGCGGCGGTAGGAGTCACGAGATCCTCCCCCTGAGGGGGAGGATCGCCCTGCCCGTCCCGCCTTGAATCCGCCCCACCGTCACGGCTAAGCTTGGCGCTTCCCGTCCTCCCTGGAGTCCCCCATGCGTAAGATCGTCGTCCTGGCCGCCGCGGCCGCGACCCTGCTGGTCGCCGCCTGCAACACCGTCGAGGGCGTCGGCCGCGACGTCAGCGCCGCCGGCCGGGCCGTCAGCCACACCGCCAGCGACGCCAAGCGCTAGACGCCGAGCTCGCGCTAGGGTTTAAGAAATCGCCTGCGACGCTACACCACCTTCCGCCGACACCGGTCGCCGTGCATATGAGAACCATGAGCGGCATGGCCCCTCCCAGCGTCCTGACCGGCATTAAACGCGGCCTGCGCCATCGCTGCCCCAATTGCGGCGAGGGCCGGCTGTACAGTCGCTATCTGAAGGTCGAGCCCGACTGCGAGGCCTGCGGCCACGAGCTGGGCCGCTATCCGGCCGACGACGGCCCGGCCTATTTCACCATCCTGATCATCGGCCACCTGTTCGTGGCCCCGCTGCTGA
>JAQGIN010000060.1 GCA_028291125.1 Caulobacter sp. | reverse complement strand
CCCGGCCGGTCTGGCCGGAGCGGCGCCGCCGTCGCGGAATCGCTGGCGGGCGGCGGGATCGAAGGCCGGCCGCGGCGGGGTCTTGCCGATCTGCCGCGAGAAGTTGAGACCCCAGCGGATCTGGTCGCTGTCGCGCCGGGCGAAATTGACCGGCCGGCTGTCGATCCGCTGCAGGTCGCCATTGGCGTCGCGCGTGAAGCGATCGGGGAAGGCGGCCTCGGTCGCGGCCGTGGCCGCCGGGAAGCTGGCGACCGGATTGTCGATCCGGCTGCGCGTGTAGTTGGCCGTCACCGACAGCCCATTGATGCTGGGCGGACGCACGGTCAGGCCGACCTTGAGCAGGTGGCGGTCCTCGGCCTTGAGGTCGGGATTGCCGCCGCTGACGCGGGTGACGTCGACGGTCTCGCCCTTGACGAAGTCGAAGACCCGGGCGTCGGGCGTCGTCACCAACGGATTGCCCAGTTGCTGGATGGTCGGGGCGTTTTCCTGGTCGGTCATCGAGACGATGAAGGTCACCGGCTGGATCGGCGACCAGTTCAGGCCGTAGCCGATCGTCGTCAACGCCCCGAAGTCGGACAGCTGGTTGATCGCCAGGTTCAAATTGGCCGACAGATTGCCCAGTTGGGCCAGGCTGTTGTTGCGGCGGCTGGCGAGCGGTAGGTCGAAGCTGACCTGGGCGTTGGCGGCGCCCCGCGACAGGTCGCTGCTGGTCTCGACGCCCGCGCGGCGCGAAACCGCGTCCAACTGCGTGCCGTCGAGGCCGAGCTTGAGGGTGGTCGAGAAGTCGCCGGCCGGCAGGCGCAGCAACGCGCCGTTGGTGACGAACTGCAGGTTGGCCGTGTCGCTGATCGAGCGGGCCCGGTCGGTGGAAAGCGGCATGTCGCCGACCGGCGCGAACGGGTTGAACGTCGGGTCGAGCGCATTGAGCCGGGTCTGCAGGCCGGTGATGTCGACGCCCCGGTCGGTGAGGGTGCGGTTGACGGCGTGGTCGTAATTGCCGGTCAGCGACAGGCGCCAGTCCTCGGTGTCGCGATTCAGCGTGAAGCCCAGGTGGCCGGTGAGATTGCGGCCGTTCTGCTCCAGCGGCGCCAGTTCGCCGAGATAGCGGTACAGCGCCACGTCCTGGCTGAATGGCGAGAAGGCGTCGCCGGTCGGCACGATCAGCCGCGCCCGCGCCGGGCCGAGCAGGGACGTGGTCTCCGAGGCGGCGCCGCTGATGTTGAAGGTGGCCGAGATGTCGTTGAAAATGAAGCGGTTGATCACCGCGTTGGCCGAAACCTGCCGGGTCTTGGGCAGCAGGCTGCGGCTGTCGGTCAGGTCGCTGACATTGGCCTTGTTGGCCGCCCCCAGGAACGAAGCCAGGCTCGGCGCGCCGCCGGCGGCCGAGGCGGGAGCCCCGGCCACGGTGACCGGTTGGCCGGCCAAGGCGCTGAAGGCCGGATCGATCTGGCCGCCGGTCAGCGGCGAGGCGACATTGCCGGTGAAGTCGTAGAGGCCGCTGGCGCCCGAGCTGACCAGGTCGCGGTCGCTCTCCATCAGGGCGTCGCTGTGCTGGACCTTCACCGACACATTCATGCGGCCGTCGCGATTGAGCATCAGGCGGCTGGCGTTGGCCTGCTGCGTGCTCTGGCCGCCGGCCGTGGGGGCGGCGATCGACGCCTCGGCGGTGGTGGCCCGAAACCTTGGCCGCAGGACGATGTTGACCACCTTCTGGTCGGCCGAATAGCCGTATTTGAGGGCGACTTCCTCGGGCAGGATCTCGACCCGCTGAATGGCCTCGGTCGGAATGTCGCGGATTTCCGAGAAGCCCGAGATGCGGTGGCCGTTGAGCAGGGTGACCGGCGCGCCGCCCGCGCCGCTGGCGGTCTGGGGCGTCAGTTCGGCCAGCAGGTCCTCCATCGAGCTGACGCCGAACGAGCGCACGTCGGCGGCGCTGAGGGTTTCCTCGGGCGGGATGTCGCCCAGCACCGCGCCGCGCGGCTTGCCGCCGGTGACGAGGATGGCCTCGACCTCGTTTTCGTCGCTCTCCAGAACCGGCTCGGCCGGCTTGGGCGCCGGAGCCGGGGCGGCGGCCTTGGCGGGGGGGACCTGCTGGGCGTGGACCATGCCGGGCGCGGCGCACGCCAGCAGGCTAAGCAGGACCAGTTTCTTGTTCACGTATATCCCCCGGCGAGTTGGTCTCAGCATGCGGCGCAGCCGCCCTATAGATGCGACGTCTTAAACGTCGAAGACGCCGCTTCGATTTCAAAATATTTCGAGATGACACGGGGCGAGGATCGCGGCCGCCTATCGGTAGGGCGGCGCCCGCCGTCAAGCCTTGCGGCGCGCGGCCTTGATCAGGTTGTCACGCAGGGTGACGACGCCCTTCTGCATCTTGGGGAAGTCCTCAGGCGACAGGCCAGAGGCCTCGACCAGGTTCATGGTCAGACCCTTCTCCCGCAGGCGGCGGCCGGCCTCGGTCAGGCTGACCAGGACCTGGCGCTCGTCGGTAGGATCGCGCTGGCGGTGCAGATAGCCCATGACCTCGAGCTTCTTGAGGATCGGCGTCAAGGTGTTGGATTCGAGGAACAGCTTCTCGCCCAGGCCGCTGACGGTCTGATTGTCCTCCTCCCACAGGGCCACGATGGCGATGTACTGGGTGTAGGTCAGGCCGAGCTGCTCGAGGATCGGCTTGTAGGCCCGCCCATAGGCGAGGTTGGCCGAATAGATCGCGAAGCACAGGAAGTCGGCGAGCTTGGGGCTGGCGGGGTCGGCCGGATCGGCGGGTTTCATCGGGGTCCTCGAGGATCTTGTCGAGACATATATAGCGGATGCGATTTAATCGGAAAGGTGTTGACACCGTCCGAGGCTCGTCTATTTACATCGCATCCGATCAAATCGGAACCGAGTAACACCCCTCCCCAACCAGGAACCCCACCATGACCACGACCCCAAAAGTTCTCTACACCGGCAAGACCCACACCACGGGCGGTCGCGACGGCCAGTCGCGCAGCGCCGACGGCCGCCTGGACATCAAGCTGTCCTCGCCCGGCGGTCCGGGCGCCGGCGCCAATCCCGAGCAACTGTTAGCCGCCGGCTGGTCGGCCTGTTTCATCGGCGCGATGGGCCTGGCGGCCGGCCAGCTGAAGATCGCCCTGCCGGTGGATCTGGCCGTCGACGCCGAGGTGGACCTGGTCAACAGCGACGGCGCCTACTTCCTGCAGGCTCGCCTCAATGTCAGCCTGCCGGGTCTCGCCACGGAGGTCGCCCGCGCCCTGACCGACGCCGCCCACCAGACCTGCCCCTATTCCAAGGCCACCCGCGGCAATATCGACGTGGTGATCAACCTGGTCTAGCGGCGCGATCGCGGAGACGACCGGTCCGTGGCGATCGGGCCGGTCGCCTCCCGGCGGCCCTTTCAGCAATCCAAGGAGTTCCCCGATGGGCATGATCAAGACGTCCGACGACATCGACCCCGCGCGCCGCCGGCTGTTCGGCGCCGCGGCCCTGACCCTGGCCGCCGCCCCGTTCGTCGGATTCGGGCCGGCGCACGCCCAATCTCGCCCGACCCAGTCGGGGGCGAACGCGACGTTCGGCCCCCTCAGGTCGATCGACGCCGGGGTCCTGAACATCGGCTACGCCGAGTTCGGCCCGGCCGACGGTCCTCCGGTCATCCTGCTGCACGGCTGGCCCTACGACATTCACGCCTTCGTCGAGGTCGCCCCGCTGCTGGCGGCGAAGGGCTACCGGGTGATCGCGCCGCATCTGCGCGGCCACGGGACGACGCGCTTCCTGTCGGGCGACACGATGCGCAACGCCCAACAGGCCGCCCTCGGGATGGACGTCATCGCCTTGATGGACGCGCTGAAGATCGACAGGGCGGTGATCGCCGGCTTCGACTGGGGCGCCCGCACGGCCAATATCGTCGCGGCGCTGTGGCCCGAGCGCTGCAAGGCCATGGTCTCGGTCAGCGGCTATCTGATCGGCAGCCAGGCGGCCAACCAGGCGCCCTTGCCGCCCAAGGCCGAGCTGGCCTGGTGGTACCAATTCTACTTCGCCACCGAACGCGGCCGGCTCGGCTACGAGGCCAACCGCCACGACTTCGCCAAGCTGATCTGGCGGACCGCCTCGCCGCAATGGCGCTTCGACGACGCCACCTTCGATCGCTCGGCCGTCTCCTTGGACAATCCCGACCACGTGGCGATCGTCATCCACAATTACCGCTGGCGGCTGGGGTTGGCGGACGGCGAGCCGCGATATGACGCCCTGGAAAAGCGATTGGCGGCCGGCCCGATCATCAGTGTGCCGACCATCACCCTGGAGGGCGACGCCAATGGCGCGCCGCATCCAGAACCCGCGGCCTACGCCAAGAAGTTCGCGGGCCGATACAGCCACCGCCTGATCGGCGGCGGCGTCGGCCACAACCTGCCGCAGGAAGCCCCGCGAGCCTTCGCCCAGGCGGTGATCGACGTCGACGGCCACTGATCGGAGAGGGCCCTAGTTCAGGTCCTTGGCGTAGGCGGCGAGCGCCTGGCGCGCGCAGGTGTCGGCGGTGTCGTGCCGGGTGTCGGCGACGGCCAGGCCGCCGATGACCTTGCCGTCCTTGTGCAGCGGCAGCGATCCGCCATGGGCGTTGTAGCGGTCGGCCTGGCTGGCGATCAGGCGGGCGAAGGCCGGATCGGCGGCCTCCCGCGGCTCCATCGCCGATCCGGGCGCGTCGAAGGCCGCCGCGGTCGCTGCTTTGAGCGGCGCGGCGACCGGGGCCTTGGCGGAGTCTTCCGAGCGCAGCACCACCACCGGCACGCCGTCGCTGTCGACGACGCTGGCGCTGACCGCCTGGCCCAGGGCCCGGCAGGCCTCGATGGCCCCGCGGGCCAGCTTGATCGATAGGTCCAGACCGATCCGGGCCTTGGCCGCGACGGGCTGGGGCGCTGGCGCCGCCGGCCCCGGATCGAAGTCCGGCGCCTGGGCCTTCACATAGGCCTCCCAGCCGGCCCGGTCGTGGAAGTCGAGCCCGCGGTCCCAGGCCGCGCCCATATAGTAGACGAACGGCTTGCCGGGCTCGACCCGGATCAGGACCAGGTAGTTGTCGAAATCCTGGCGCACCTCGACCAGGGCCTTGGGATCGACCATCAGGGCTATGGCCATCGCGCCCTTGTCGGGATCGGTCGGCTCCCAGAACGACACCCGGCCCGGGGCCAGGTCCTTGGTGAAAGTTCCCGACCCGCTGGCCCGCTTGCGCTTGCTGATGCCGATGCCGACGATCAGCGGCCCGGGCTTGTCGGAGCTTATGGTCGAGACCATGCGCGTGAAGTTGCTGCCCAGCGGCAGGGTGAAGGTGCGCGTCTCCCAGACCTTGCGATCGACGTCCACCGGCCATGGCGCGTAGTCGACGCTGAACGAGGCTGTGTCGCCGCCGCTTTGCAGCACCTTCCAGCGCTTCCAGTTGCGCGAGGTCCACAGCTTGTTGTCGTGCCAGACGCCCAGGCCGCCGGCGCCGCGTCCGGCGCCGACGTCGTAGAAGTCCAGGCCTTCGCCATGGTCGGCGTGCTGGTCGCCGGTGCGCAGCTGGCGGTCCATATAGGGCCAGCGCACCTTCTTGCCCCAGGCGTCGACGCCCGAGGTCGAGGGCGGCTCGGCCGCCTCCAGGGCCGCGCCGTAGATGCGGTGGGCGGTGCGGTCGTTCTCCCACAGGATGTCGTCGTAGCGGTACGGCGCCAGGGTGACCACGGCGCGCGGCTTCTGGCCCTCGGCGTCGGGTTTGGGCAGCTGGAATTCGGCGTGCGGCTTGGGCGCGGCGGCCTGGGCCAAGGCCAGGGTCGGGGCGGCCAGGGCGAGGCTCAGGGCGAGGGGCAGGAGGACTTTGGACATGGGACGATCTCGCATTTCTCGGCGCTGAAGACCAGTTTAGCCCGGACGGCGGGCGCGGGACGGGCGCGCGGGCGGCAGCCTGGAGACCTCGCTGGCCGCCAGCAGGAAGGCCCCGACGCCGTACAGCTGGGTGTCGTCGGGGCCGACCTGGTCGGGCGCGGCGCCCACCCGCTGCACCCAGCCCAGCCTGCCATCGGACTCGACGGCGGCGGTCAGGGCGGCCCAGCCGCGATCCACCGCCGGGCGGTAGCGCGCGGCCGGCAGCAGGCCGTGGTTCACGCCCCAGGCCAGGCCATAGACGAAGAACCCGGTGCCGCTGGTCTCGGGCGTGGCCTGCGGTTCCAGCAGCGACACCGGCCAATAACCTCGCTCGCCCTGCAGGGTGACGATCTTGGCCGCCATCTGCTTGAACTGCGCCTCGTAGCGCGGGCGGCTGGGATGGTCCTTGGGCAGATCACCGAGGATCCGCGCCAAGCCGGCGAACACCCAGCCGTTGCCGCGACCCCAGAAGATCTTCTGGCCCGCCTCGCTGCGCTTGGTGATGAACCGGCTGTCGCGGAAATAGAGGTGGTCCGTCGGGTCGTAGAGATAGTCGCTGGTCGCCCAATATTCGCGGTCGGCCTGGGCCAGGTAGCGCGGGTCGCCGGTTTGCTTGGACAGGGCGATCCAGGCCGGCGGGGCCATGAACAAGGCGTCGCTCCAGCACCAGCGGGTCTGGCAGCTCGGGGCGCCCGGCGGCGTCTCGAAGGCCAGCGACACCGTCGACGGCGCGGCCAGGACCGCGTCGAACCGCGCCCGGATCGGGACCAGCTTGGCGGGGTCGTGGGTGCGGGCCGCCGCCCACACCCAGACCGCCCCGGTGGCGTCGGCGTCGGCGTGGCGCGGGCGGGCGTCGAAGCCCCAGCCCTCGGCCTGGCCGTGGGCCAGGATCGCCTCGGCGTATTTCGGCTGCTTGGCGGCGTCGGTGAAGGCGGCCAGGCCAATATAGAAGGCCGCCTGGATCCAGTCGCGCGGCGCCTCGGTGTCGCGCCGGAACTGCGAGGCGGGGATGTAGTCGAAATTGTCCAGATGGCTCAGCTGCCAGTCGGCCACCTGGGCGCCGACGGCCAGGGCCTGGGCCTGGGCCTTCACGGCGGCCACGGGCTTGGCCGGCGTCGCCGCGCCGGCCGACAACGGGGCCAGCACGGCCGCCGTCGCCAGCAGGGCTCCTAATAGGCGTCGCAGCATCATCTCGTCTCCCAGGTCGGTCGTTCGTTTCTTGTCGGCTGGCCGCTCAGCGCAGCTGCGCCAAGCTCAGGGTGTCCATGTCGTCGAAGTCCAGGTTCTCGCCGCCCATCGACCAGACGAAGCGGTAGTTGGCGGTGCCCACGCCGCTGTGCATCGACCAGCTGGGC
>JAQGIN010000040.1 GCA_028291125.1 Caulobacter sp. | reverse complement strand
GGACAGCGGCTGCAGCTTGAACTTCTGGGCCACCTGCACCGACTTGGCGAAGGCCTGGTCGTCCTCGCTCCACTTGGGCATGCCCACCGCCTTGATGTTGGCATAGGCGGCCTCGGCCAGCGGCTTGTTGCTGTAGTTGGGGGCGGCGTAGCCGAGCACGTGGTGCTCGACGGTGGTGCCGGTGGCCATGGCGGCGGCCTCGGAGATGGTGTTGCCCAGCTCGTAGAGGTTGCGGATCGAGTCGAAGTTCTGTTCGCGGAAATAGTACCAGACCGAGGCCACGCCCGGGACGATGTTGGGCTGGCCGCCGCCGTTGCTGATCACGTAGTGCGAGCGCTGAGTGAGCGGCAGGTGTTCGCGGCGCAGGTTCCAGGCCATGTCCATGACCTCGACCGCGTCCAGGGCGCTGCGGCCGTCCCAGGGCTGGCCGGCGGCGTGGGCCGTCTTGCCGTGGAAGGTGTATTCGACCGACACCATGCCGTTGTTGCCGCCCTGGCCCCAGCCGGTGGAGAAGTCCTTGCTGACGTGGGCGAAGATCGAGGCGTCGACGCCGTTGAACATGCCGGCGCGCACATAATAGGCCTTGGTGGCCAGGAGTTCCTCGGCCACGCCCGGCCACAGCATCAGCCGCCCGGGGATGTGGTTCTTCTCCATGACCTCCTTGGCCGACAGGGCCGCGGCGATCATCATCGGCATGCCCGAATTATGGCCCTCGCCATGACCCGGCGCGCCGTCGACCATCGGCTTGATCTCGGCCACGCCGGGATATTGCGACAGGCCCAAAAGGTCGTCGATATCGCTGCCCAGGGAGACCAACGGGCCGCCCTCGCCCCAGGTGGCGGTCCAGGCGGTGGGAATGCCCGCCACGCCGCGGGTGATCTTGAAGCCGTTCTTCTCGAGGATGCCGGTCAGATATTCCGAGGTGCGAAACTCCTGGAAGCCCGGCTCGGCGTAGCTGAACACCTGGTCGACCATCTGCTGCAGCATCTTGGCGCGGGCGTCGACGCCGGCGCTCGCCGCCGCCTTCATCTCCGGCGTGGCCTCGGCGTGGGCCAGGGCGGGCGCGGCCAGGGCGGCCGTCGCCAGCAACCAGGCCAGCAAGGGTTTTGTCTTCGCGGTGTTCTTCATTCCGGTCCCCACAGATGATGAATTCGTCGGCTTTTCTCGCCCTCGGAGCGAGACATTGAACGACCTTGTCGCTCGCCGCCCCTCCGACGGCGTTGATCCTTCGGCGTCAGCTCAATCTCAAGGCGTGCGCACCCACGACTCTCCTGTAAATACGCGCGCTCCTCCAAGTCGCCGCCCCATAAACGCTATAGGGCGACTTCAAGTTGTCGATTTCGGGCGCATATTATCAATACTTCGATGAAAACCTGCGCCGTGGCGCAAGAACGACATGATATTCATCGCCTGTAAACGCCAGGGCACAGAAAATGGGCGGCGCTCGCGAAATGAGCGATCTGGCGGCGATTCCGTCAGGAACGCGGCGCCCGACTGCCGCTTTGCTGATCGTGGCCGCGCGCGACGGTCGCCAGCCTAGTTGGCCGCCTCGGCGAAATAGTCATAGGCGTAGGTCCAGGAGACCTCGCGCCCTGGCGCGACGACCAGGGTGACGAACGGCTCCAGGGCCACCACCGAGCGGATCGACCACAGCGCCAGCCGCGACAGCGGCTGGTCGCCGTGAAAGGCGACGGCGGCCTTCAGGTCCGCCTGGCTGACCTTGCCGGCGTTGTCGGCGGCCGTGGCCCCATAGCCCTCGATCGGGGCGGTGACCCGGTCGCGATCGCGCAGGGTCTTGAGATAGACGATCTGGTCGCCGCGGATCGCCGCCGCCTCGGCGGCCGGCGGCTTGGCCGAGGTGATGGCGAAGGGCGTGGCGATCGACAGGCCCGCGCCGATCGGCCCGCCGCCGAAGGTCAGAAAATTGTGGTTGTAGACGGTGGTGGTGATCGTCTTGGAGCCGGTGTTCCTGAGGCTGTGGACGATCAGCAGCCGCGGCGCGCCCTTGGGCAGGCGCAGCGTCTTCTTATAGACATAGGCATAGCCCGTCGCCGGGACGTTGAGCGTGTGGGTGAAGGTGACGGCGTCGCGCGAGACCTTCAGGGTCCGCCGGCCAGGATCGACGATCTGGTAGCTGCGGAACGGCGAATACTTGACGTCGTCGGGTTTGCGCAGAGCCCCGACGCCGATCTTGACGAACACCCCGCCCGGCTGCGCCGCGGCCCAGCCTTGCGGCTCGGCGGTGTCGAACTCGTCGGCCGGACCGGTCATGGCGGTGTTGGGACCGGCGACGATGTCGTCGCCGTCATAGGAAAAATCGCGGACGTCCGGCGAGATCTTGCTAAACCACGGACCGTAGAACTGCTGGCCTTTGAAGGTCAGGCCGCCGACCACGCCCGACCAGTCGAACCGCGCGCCCCGGTAGAAGCCCTTCTCGGCGTCGGGCAACAGCACCTTGACCGTGACCAAGCCGTTGGAGATCTGGGCCGACGGCGCGCCGGCCATTTGCGACACGGCGTCGACGGGCTGGGTCGCCTGCGCGGCGGCGGCGACGGGCCAGACCGTCGCCAAGCTCAGCCAGGCCAGCGCCGGCGAAAAGCTGTTCCGCGCCCTGGATCGCTCGTTGGAAACGCGGACTCTCGACATGGCGGCCTACAGCTTGAAAAAGCGCAGGCGTCGACTCATCAAGTCAACGCCTGCAGTTGCGCACAGGGAGTGAGATAAACATAAGTTCTCACAATATCATTGTTCGCGGACACGGCGCACAAGTCAATCATATATTGATCACACCGGCGTTTTCGGCGCCACGAATTCTCAACTCTACTCTTACGGGGTCACCGAGTAATTTTGAACCAGATAGGCCTGAACCTGCTTGAACTCAGCCTCGGTGAGGTTGGCGCCGTTGGAGCGCATGCGCTGCAAGATCACCGGCCATTCGTCGGCGGTGTGGCTGGCCTGGGTGATGACGCCTAGGTCGTGGCAGGCCTGACAGGCGCGCTCGACGATCGCCTGGGGCGCTTCGGCCGGGGCGGCGCCGGCCGCGGGCGGCGCGGTCGTCGTCGACAGCGGCGGCGGAACGGGCGGCGCGTTGCCCTGAGGCGGCGCCTGCGGCGAGGCTGCGCAGGCCGCCACGGCGGCCAGGCCCAGGCCTAGGCCCAGGATCGTCAATCTCATAACTCGATGTTCAAACATGGGGCACCCAAATCCTGCCTAGGGAAGCGCGTAGGTCACGAGGTTATCGCTGGTAGACGGAGCCCCCAAATATGACCCGCCCGTGGCGATGAGGGAGACATATTGTTTTCCATCCCGCCCTTGGAAGGTCATCGGCGTGGCGTAGCCGGCGGCGGCCAGTTTGGTTTCCCAGACCTGTTTGCCGGTCTTTGCGTCGAAGGCGCGCAAGCGCTTGTCGTCGGTGGCGGCGATGAAGATCAGCCCGCCGGCCGTCACCATCGGGCCGCCGACATTGGGCCGGCCGGTCTGCTGCTTGTCGGCCGGCAGCTTCTCGGTGATCCCCAGCGTCGTGCGCCAGGCGATGTCGCCGGTGCTGACATTGACCGCCACCAGCTCGCCCCACGGACCCTTCTGGCAAGGCATGCCGCCGTCGCGCACGTCGGAGAACCAGCTGTTGGCCGAGGTCGTCTGGACCAATTGCCCGGCCGGGTTATAGGCCCAAAACTGCAGACTGCCCTGGTTGGTGATGTTGATCAGGTAGTTGCCATTGGCCTTGTCGAAGGCCCCGCCGCCCCAGTTCACGCCGCCACCGCTGCCGGGGAAGGTCACCGTGGCGACGTTGAAGCCCAGGGGCTGGAAGGTCTTGGTCCCGACCATCTTGTTGTCGGCGACCCATTTCTTGCAGAAGGCCTCGTGCTCGGGGGTGACGTCGGAAATATCGCCGGGCAGGTCGACGGCCTGGCGCGCCAGCGGCGGCGGCTTGGCCGGGATAGGCTGGGTCGGCGAGGCCTGCTCGCCCGGCAGGTCGCTCGCCGGAACCGGGGTCTCCTTGACCTCGTAGAGCGGCTTGCCGGTCACCCGGTCGAGGATGAACAGCAAGGACTTCTTGTTGATCGCGGCGATGGCCGGGATGACCTTGCCGTCGCGCTTGACGTCGAGAAAGGTCGGCGCGGCCGGCAGATCGGAATCCCAGATGTCGTGGTGGATGGTCTGGAAGTGCCACAGGTACTTGCCAGTCTTGGCGTCCACCGCCACCAGGGCGTTGCCGTAGAGGTCGTCGCCGATGCGGTCCGAACCGTTGCGGTCGTTGGCCGGCGCGGCGAAGGGCAGATAGACGATGCCCCGCTGCTCATCGACGGTGGGCATGTTCCAGACATTGACGCCGGCCCGCTTCTTCCAGCTGTCGCCCTGCCAGGTGCCGAAATTGGGGTCGCCCGGCTCGGGAATGGCGTGGAAGGTCCAGACCAGCTGCCCGGTCAGCACGTCATAGGCCCGGACGTCGCCCTTGGGCCCGTCATTGGGGTTTTCCTGGCCGCGCGATCCGGCGATGATCAGGTTCTGGTACATCACCGGCAAGGCGTTGCCCGCCAGATTGCCGTTGGCGAAGCCGTTCATGACGTCGGGCGTGCGCAGGTCCAGCCAGCCGTCCTGGCCGAAGCTGGTGATGATCTTGCCCGAGGCGGGGTCGACGGTGATCAGCTTGTTGGAGCGGGTGGTGATCACCAGGCGCGCGGCGTTCTTGGCGTCGCCGGCCCAGTAGTGCATGCCGCGCGGCGCGGCCTGCTCATTGGCCGGCAGGACCAGGACCCACTTCTCCTGTCCCGTCGTGGCCTCCAGGGCCGCGATGCGGTTGAACGGCGTGGCCAGGTACATGACCCCCTTGACCACGATCGGCGTGAATTGCGAGCCGGAACTGGGCGTGGCCACCAGGCGCGGCGTCGCCGCCCGCGGCGCGCCCGCGGCGACCGGCGACAGGCCGCCGCCCGGCATCGGCATCGGACGGATGCCCGACTGGCTGATCCAGCGCGTCTGGGCCATCGCCTCGAGCGCGGCGTTGTCGGGCTTGGCCACGTCCTTGGGCCGCATGTCGTAGCTCCAGGCCAGCTTCAGCTTGGCGACATTGGCCGGCGTGATCTGCTTGAGCGGCGAAAAGCGGGTGCCGCCGCTGTCGCGTCCGTAGCTGGGCCAATCCTTGGCGTCCTGGGCGAGCGCGGTCGTCGCCGCGGTCCCCAGCAGCAGGGCGAGCATCAAGGCTCTCATCGAGAAACTCCGGGAACGGGGGTGATGGGCGCCGCGCGCGACGGGAGCCGTCGCCTGGCCGGCCGCATCGAGAAAGACAGGGGTGAAATGGATCATGGCCGCTACCGGAACTCGACCGAGACCGACGACGGCGCGCCGGCCATGTCGTAGCGCACGGTCAAGGCCTCGCCGGCCTTGGGCGGCTTGGCCGGGGTGCTGGCGCCGAGGCTGATCAGGTCGCCGGCCTTGAATCGGCCGCCCTCCTTGAACAGGGCGTCGCGGGCGAAGAGGACGATGTCGAGGGGATCGCCCAGGGTCTGGCGCATCGCCCCATGATCGACCCCCTCCCCCGCCGCGCTCTTCAGCGTGGCGGTGACAGAGGTGTCGACCAGCGCCTGCAGGCCTTCGGGGGTTTGCGGCAAGGCCACCTCCTCGCCGACCACGCCCAGGCGGGCGCCGACGTCGAGGGCCACCAGGCGGTCGACGGTGACGGCGACGTCCGGTCCATAGTTGCGGTCGCTGAGCTCGATGAACGGCCGATAGCCGCGCAGATGGGCATAGACCTCCTGGCGGGTCTTGGCGGTGTTGAGACCGTCGTCCTTGACCACCAGGATGAAGTCCGACTCCCAGGTTCCAGCCACGCCATAGGCGGCGGGCACGGCGGCGCCGGCCGCCAGCAGCATCGCCTGGTAGAGCCGGCCCAGCACCGGCTGGTCGGTGTGATAGGCCTTGCGGCCCGCCTGGCTGTAGAGTCCCACCTTGTAACCGACCAAGGCTCCCAGCTGGGGCTGGAGCTGGGCGATGAACGCCTGGCTGAAACAGCGGGCCTGATCGGGGCCGGCGATGTCGAGCGGCCCCTGGGCCTGCTGTCGCCGCCAGGCGGCGGCGACCCCGACGGCGCGCGGATCGGCCGGACAGGGCGGCGGCGCGGCCAGCAGGCTGGCGGCGAGCATGGCGATCATCATCGCCGGCCTCCTTCAGGACCTGGCCGCGTCATGGCGGCGTCGGGGCGAGGGTTGGTCATCGTCGCCTCAGGCCTCGATCGGGGCGTCGGCGGCCACCAGCAGATGGTCGGGATCGATGAACAGCCAGGCCACCGCGCCCAGCAGGGCCACGCCGGCCGCGGCCAGGAACGAGGCGTTCCAGCCCAGGCGGTCGGCCAGCAGCGCGGTGAGCGAGGCGGTGACGACGCCGCCCAGTTGGTTGGCCATGTTCATCACGCCCGACACCGACCCGGCCGACTTGCCGCCCAGATCGGCCGACACCGTCCAATAGGCGCTTTGCGACAGGTAGAGCGCGCCGGCCCCGCCGGCCAGCACCACGCAGGCCAGCCGCGCGTCGGCCACCTGGGTGGCCAGAGCGACGAAGGCGCTGGCCAGCACCAGGGCGAAGACCGCCAGCCCGCGACGCCCGACGCCGCGGCCAAAGCGGGCGGTCAGGCGGTCGGCGATCAGGCCGCCCAGCGGCGAACAGATGGCCATGGCGATGAAGGGGAGCATCGCATAGAGGGCGCTGGCCTTCAGATCCAAGCCCCGCTCGCTGGACAGATATTTGAAGAACCAGGTGAAGAAGATGTAGGCCACATAGCCGTAGCAGAAATAGCTGAGGCTGAGGGCCGCCACATGGCGGTTCTTCAGGATCAGCCGCCAGGGCGCGGCCTTGTGCTTGTCGTCCTTTTTGACGGCGGGGATCCCGGCGCGGATATAGTCCGCCTCTCCGGCGCTGACCCAGGGATGGTTTTCAGGGTGGTCGCGCGCCACCACCA
Source organism: Caulobacter sp. (assembly GCA_028291125.1). Taxonomy (GTDB): domain Bacteria; phylum Pseudomonadota; class Alphaproteobacteria; order Caulobacterales; family Caulobacteraceae; genus Caulobacter. Next base: position 5,730 of record JAQGIN010000040.1, on the reverse strand, counting down.
GCCAGGCGATCAGCGCCAGGACGCCGATCGCGGCGCTGGCGTAGAACGCCCAGCGCCAGTCGTGATTGATCAGGAAATAGGTGATCAGCGGCGGGGCCACGCCCGCGCCGATGCCGACGCCGGCGAAGATCACCCCGTTGGCGACGCCGCGCTCGCGGGTCGGGATCCAGTTGGCGACCAGGCGGTTGCTGGCCGGAAAGATCACCGCCTCGCCGACGCCCAGAACAAAGCGCGTGGCGATCAGCAGGCTCAAGGACCAGCCAAAGCCCGACGGCACCAGAGCGGTGGCGGCGGTGAACACGCTCCACCAGACGATGCCGAGGGCCACCATCCGGTAGGGGCCGAACCGGTCGGCTAGGCGGCCGGCCAGGGGCTGGGTGAACGCATAGCCCATGACGAAGGCGCTAAACACCGTGCCCAGTTGGACGTTGGTGAGACCGAACTCTTTCTGCACGGCCGAGGCGGCGATCGAGATGTTGTTGCGGTCCAGATAGGACACCGCCGCGATGACGAACATCAGGACCACCAGGCCCCAACGCGTGCGCCCGACGGACGGCGCGCCGTCAACGGCGCCTTGGCTTGCTCGACTGGACACTAAAGATCCTTCCCCCGTTTGGCTTTCAGAGGCCGGCGCGCGAGCGCGACCTCACGCGCCGCGCCTTCGCGGCCGCCGTCGTCTGTTGGTCCGTGATCGGATCCTGTTCGGCTCGCTTCGGACCAAGACGCGAACCGTCATCGCCAGGCGGCGCCGACGTCAGACGCTGTCGAACAGCAGGACCTGGAAGTTCTTATTGGTCAGGGTGTTCTCGATCCCTGGCCATAGGGCGGCGTGAGTCGGCGAAGCGATCCAGATCTGACGCAGCTCTTCGTTCTCGTAGGTCAACTGGAACCGGTAGTTGACCGCCGGGGGCAGCTCGTAACCCTGGATGTGGGTGCGAAGCTTCAGGATCTTCAGATCGATGAAGCCCTTGAACTTGGCCCCGGCGGGTTTGAACTTGGTGTGGAAATGCTTGAGCATTTCCTGCTCGCGGGCCGGATCGACCTCCAGATCGCAATAGAGAACGATCGGGCCCTTGCCGCCGGCGGCCGCGGGCTTGGCCCTGGCTTGGCCGGCGACGCTGGTCATGGCGGCCGCGCCGAGCGCGGCCTTGATGTAGAAGCGACGATCCATGGGTTTCCTCCCCTATTATCGTTGTCTTGTATCGGTCTGGGCGCGGGCTATTTGCGGTAGAGCGGCAGTTGGCCCGGCGTCAGCAACTTCAGGCGATAGATGCTGGTCGAGCCGGTGAAATAGACGGTCTTGCCGTCCTCCGCCCAGGCTAGGTTGGCCGCCACTTCCGGCAACTTGATCTGTCCCAGGACCTTGCCTTCCGGCGAGATCACCCGGATGCCGCCCGGGCCCGAGGTCCAGACGTCGCCAGCGGAATCCACCTTCAGGCCGTCCGGCACGTCGACCGGGTTGGGGCCGGGATATTCGATGAGCATCTTGCCGTTGGACACCGAGCCGTCGGCCGCGACGTCGAACTTCTTGACGTACATCTTGGGTTCGGAATTGGAGACATAGAGCGTCTTACCGTCGGGCGAGAAGCCGATGCCGTTGGGTCGGGGGATGTCCTTGATCACCGCGGTCAGCTTGCCATCGGCATAGCGGTAGACGCCGTTGAACGGCACTTCCTTGGCCGGGTCCTTGTCCTGGCCGGTCAGGCCGTAGGGCGGGTCGGTGATCCACAGCGAGCCGTCGGGTGCGAACACCAGGTCGTTGGGGCTGTTGAGGCGCTTGCCCTCGAACTTCTCGATAAACGGGGTGATGCCCAGCTTGTCGTCCAGACGCACGATGCGGCGCGCGCCGTGCTGGTTCATCAGCACCGAGCCGTCCTTGTCGGTGACCATGCCGTTGGAGCCCCGGAAGGAGCCCTTGGGAATGGTGTCGAGGCCGCCGGACTTGTCGATCAGCAGTTCGGTCTTACCGTCGGGCGAGACCGCGAACATCTTGTTGCCGGTCAGGTCGGCGAACCACAGCCGGCCCTGGCGCCACATCGGGCCCTCGGCGAAGCCAAAACCGGTGGCCACCTTTTCGATCTGAGCGTCGGGCGCGATCACCTTGTCGAGCGCCGGATCAAGCCGAAGCACCGAGGCGCCCGCCGCCGCGACGACCGCGGCGGGCGCCGCCGCCGAGGTCTCGGTCTTGGCGGGGGTGTCGGCCGGCTTGGGCGAACAGGCGCCCAGGGCCGCCAGCACGGATCCGACGGTGAGGATTTTCAGGCAGGTTTGCATGCGTTCGCCATCCATGAGCGCGTGTGTACGGACGAGGCGGACACGGGCGCCTGTGCTTGCAACGACATGAAAAAGGCTGGGGGCCCCAGTCGACAAGAACGAACGCACATGGGCCTCAATGCCACTATGTAAAGGTTATCATTGGCCAAGAACGGCGTCTACGCAAATTGATGGCGCTATAGGCCGCGGCGTCAAAAATGGGCTATGTCGCGCGATATTTTTGGCGGAGTCGTCAATTTTTCCCGCCGCGCCGCCGGTCAGGTTGAGGGCGCCGCCCGATCGAGCCGCGTCTTGCACGGCGCGGTGGTGGCCCGGACCGTGATCTTGGTGGGCAGGACGATGTCGCGGTCGGCGGCGCTGTGGGCGAGCACCCTTTCGAGCAGCAGCATCGAGCGATAGCCGATCTCGGCGGTCGGCACATGCACGGTGGTCAGCGGCGGATCATAGAGGCCGGCGATGCGCTGATCATCGAAGCCGATGATCGAGATGTCCTCGGGCACTCGCAGCCCCGCCGACTTGACGGCCCGCACCGCGCCGATGGCCATTTCGTCATTGCCGGCGAACACCGCCGTGGGCGGGTCCTGACGTCCCAGCAACAGCCCCATCGCCAGTTCGCCCGAACGGATCGTGAAGTCGCCTTCGATGCAAAGCCCCGCGTCGAAGCCGGGGCCCATCGCCTGCTGATAGCCCTCGAGCCGGTGGACGGCCATCGGCGAGATCATCGGCCCGGAGATATGGGCGACACGCCGGTGGCCAAGCTCGAGCAGATACTCGGTGGCCGCCACCGCCGCGGCGGTGTGATCCACCCGCACCGTCGGCAAGGGACGCCCGTCGATCTGTTCCAGGGCCGCGACGATGGGCGGCAAGCGCTGCTTGCGGCTGACGATCGCCGAGGCGCGCGAACTGGTCACCAGGATGATGCCGTCGGCACGGCGCGCCGCCACCTGGTCGAAAAACACCTGCTCGCGGGCCGGGTCGCGGTCGGTGTGGCCCATCAGCACTGAATAGCCGGTCTTGCGCGCGGCCTTTTCGACGCCGCGGAACACCTCCAGGAAGAAGGGGCTGAGGCTGGGGACGATGACGAAGGCCACCTTGCTTTCGCGCAGCCGCAGGTCCCGCGCCAAAAGGTTGGGCTGATAGCCCAGGCGCTCGATGCCCTCGAGCACACGGGCCCGGGTCTCTTGACTCAGCAGTTCGGGACGGGTCAGGGCCCGGGACACGGTCGCGATCGATACGCCAAGCTCGACGGCCACATCGGTGATCGTCGTTGGACGGGCGTCGTCGGTCATGTCGCGGTCTTTTCCCCTCAATCTGGCGGTCTCTCTTACGTCATTTCTCGCGTATCGGAGACTACATGGAAAAGGCCCCAACCAAGGCAGATCAAGCGAGCTTGGTCATTATTCATCCAGTGGATGATTTTCCGCCTCGCGATGGTCGGACGATCGAGGCCATCCGATCGCCCAAAGGCCCGCCTCTCGCGAGACGGGCCTGGAGGCGCTGATGACCTAGGAAGGTTAGCGGCGGGCGCGAGGCGCAGGCGCCGAACCTTCCAGCGGACGCCCGGCGATGGTGGCGTTGGCCAGGCCCTCGGCGATCGCCGCCGCGCCGGGACGCGGGGTCTGGTTGGGGTTGGGCGGCCGCGGCTGGGCGGAGGTCGACAGTCGGCCCATGTAGAACCAAGCCTGCTGGCTGTCGCTCAGATTGATCGCCGCATGCACGCTCTTGCCGTTGGGCGGGGCCATCAGGCCGGCGTTCTGCGGCCAGGGGCGGATCTCGCTGCCGACCTGCATCACCGCCGGACCGTCGGTGAGCTTGGTCCAGACCTCTTCTTGGCCGGGCGTGTGGGCGTGGGCGCCGGCGATGGTCCACGCGCCCATGTAGACGATATAGATCTTGTCGCTGGCGAACAGACCGTCCTCGGCCTGGAAGACGTACTTGGTCTGGTTGCTCCAGTGAACATTGCGCTCGGTATAGACCAGCTTGTTGACGTCGCGGACCAGGATGCCCGTGCGCGGCGTGACGCTGGCGTCGAGCGTTTGCGAGGTCATCAGGATCTTCATCGGCGTCGAGCCGGTGTTGCTCAGCCGATGGGCCAGATGGGGCGGGATCAGCAGAGCGACGCCCGGCTTGAGGTCCCAGACCTGCTTGCCGTCGTCGATGCGGCCCTCGCCGGTCTCGACATACATCACCAGCTGATCGGGGACTTCGAACAGCGAGGTGGTGTTGAGCGGCGACAGCTCCAGCAGCGCCAGCTCGTTGTGATAGGGCATCACCGCGCGCGCCGGGCCGGCGGCGGTCGGATCGCCGCCGCTGAGGATCGTGCGCTTTTGGATGACGTCGTACATCACGTGCGGCGCGGCGCGGTCGGCGTAGCCGACAAACTGGTCGACGACGAGGCCGGCGACGTCGTTGTTTGGCGGTTCACGCGGCGCGGCGATTGGCGCGGGGGCGCCCGTCGCGGCGGCCGGCGGCGGAGCCGACTGGGCCAAGGCGGCCCCGGCGGTGAGGAGCGACAGGGCCGCCGCGAGATAGAGCTTCATGGAAATCCCTCAACCTGTTCGAGGCGGGCGGCGCCCTCCCCGTCTCGAATTCAAATCCGTCGGCGCGGCCGAAGGCCTAGGAAGGCCTTCGGCCGCCAAGGCCCTAGAGGCGGAACCGCACGCCCACCGTATAGTAGCGGCCATAGACGTCGTAGGCGGAGCGGTTGGTGGGGAACTGCAGGCCCGGGTTCGCCGAGTCGGCCTGCAGGGGCGGTTGCTTGTTGAAGAGGTTCTGGATGGTGACGAACCCTTCGTAGTTCTGCTCGGGGCCAAACTTATAATTGGCCGTGACGTCAGTGTAGGCGACGTTGGGCAGGATGTTGTAGTTGGTGAAGACCGCCGTCACCGACCGGCGCGACTCGCCGGTGTAGCGCTGGCTGATGCGCAGGCTCAGCGGGCCATTGTCATAGTTGGCCTCGATCGAGCCGCTGATCCGCGGGTTGGTGCCCACATCCAGGTTGTTGGCCGTCGCGGTCGAGGCGTTGGCCTTGGTGCGGTTGGCGGTCATGATCGACGCCAGGCCACGAAGCTCCAGCGTGCCCTCGAGCGAGCTGACCAGGTTGCTCAGCGGCATCCGGTACGAGCTTTCGATATCGATGCCCGACTGGAAGATCTTGGCCTGGTTCAGCGCGACGTTCAGGACGCGCTGCATGTTGTTGGCGGGGGTGCGGTCGGAGAACGGCAGCGGCCGGATGATAAAGGCGCACTGAGGCGCCGTGCCGTTGCTGGCCTCGCAGTCGCGGTTCAGCTGCCCCTGGTTGGTGCTGCCGATCGCGTCGGTGATGTAGAGGCTGTAGCCGTCGACCGAGGCGGTGAAGCCCGGCAGCCAGCTGGGCGAATAGACCGCGCCGACCACGACCATCGAGCCGATTTCCGGCGTCAGGTTGGGGTTGCCGCCGATTTCGTTGGTGTACTG
>JAQGIN010000039.1 GCA_028291125.1 Caulobacter sp. | reverse complement strand
GAGATCGTCGGCGAACACCCAGCGATCGACCGGGGCATCGCCGACCAGGTCGAACATGGTTCGCACGATGTCGGGCTCGATCCAGTGCTGCTCCAGCACCGTCCCGTCGCGGCGGAAGATCGTGCCGCCGTTGAACGCGCCCATCGGCTCGTCGAGCGCGAGCGCGTCGGCGATCGGCATCATGCCCGAGCGCGGGCGGGCGCTGATGATGGTGAAGCCCAGCCCCGCCGCGCGCAACCGGCCGACTGCGGCGATGGTGCCGGGGGTCAGCTGCTTCTTGCGGTCGACCAGCGTGCCGTCGACATCGGAGACGACGGCCCGGATGCGGTCACTCACTGCGGCATCTCGACATGGCCGCCAAAGCCGAAGCGCATCGCCGAGAGCAATTTGTCGCCGAAGGTGTGATCGACGCGGCTGCGGTAGCGCGCGAACAGGGCCGCGGAGAGGACGTTGACCGGCACAGCCTCCTCCATCGCCGCCTCGATCGTCCAATGGCCCTCGCCCGAATCGGCGACCTTGCCCGAATAGCGTTCGAGCATCTGATCCTCGGCGAGCGCCGAGGCCGACAGGTCGAGCAGCCAGGAGGAGATGACGCTGCCGCGGCGCCACACCTCGGCGATGTCGGTCAGGTTGAGATCGAAGCGTTCGTCCTCGGGCAGTTTCTCGGACGACTTGCCCTTCAATATGTCGAAGCCCTCGGCATAGGCCTGCATCAGGCCGTATTCGATGCCGTTGTGGACCATCTTCACGAAGTGGCCGGCCCCCGCCGGACCGGCGTGGATGTAGCCGCGTTCGGCGCGGTCGTCGGCCGGATCGCGGCCCGGCGTGCGGACGATGGCGCCATGGCCCGGAGCCAGGGTGGCGAAGATCGGGTCCAACCCCTGGACCACCGCCGCGTCGCCGCCGATCATCATGCAATAGCCGCGCTCCAACCCCCAGACCCCGCCCGAGGTGCCGACGTCGACATAGTGCAGGCCCTTGGCGCGCAGCGCCTTGGCCCGGCGGATGTCGTCCTTGTAGAAGCTGTTGCCGCCGTCGATGACGATGTCGCCCGGCTGGGCCAGGGCGGCGATCTCGTCGATGGTCTCGTCGGTGATCGCGCCGGCCGGCAGCATCACCCAATAGATCGCCGCCTCGCCCAACTTGTCGCGCAGATCCTCCAGGCTGGTCGACGCGATCGCGCCCTCCTTGGCCAGGGCCTGCACCGGTTCCGGCGAGCGGTTGTAAACCACCACCGTGTGGCCGCCGCGTATCAGGCGGCGGGCGATATTGGCGCCCATGCGGCCAAGGCCGATCAAGCCGATCTTCATCGTCGAGACTCCTTCAAGAGCTGTCGCGCCCAACGGACGCCGTCCAGCGCGTTCGATCAAGCCGTCCTGGCGGCCAGCGCGGCGTCGCGTTTCTGGCCCACCGCGGCCAGCAGGCTGTCGGCGGCGGTGGCGAACTGCTTGACCCCGTCGGTCACCAGGGCCTCGGCGACGCCGGCCAGGTCGAGGCTCAGGGTCTGGGCCTTGTCGAGCACGGCCTTGGCCTCGTCGCGCCCGGCCGCCAGGGTCTGGGCCACCGTCCCGTGGTCGCGGAAGGCGTCGAGGGTCTTGGGCGGCACGGTGTTGACGGTGTCGGGCCCGATCAGCGCCTCGACATAGAGGACGTCGCTATAGTCGGGGTTCTTGACCCCGGTCGAGGCCCACAGCAGCCGTTGCGGCATGGCGCCCTTGGCGGCCAGGGCCTTCCAGCGGTCACCGCCGATCATCCGCTCGTACCAGGCGTAGGCCAGCTTGGCGTTGGCGATGGCGATCTTGCCGGCCAGGGGCGCGGCCTCCTTGGCCCGAGGATCGCCTGACGTCGCGAGCGCGGCGATCTTCTTGTCCATCTGGGTGTCGATGCGACTGACGAAGAAGCTGGCGACGCTGGCGATCTTGTCGATCGGCTGGCCCTTGGCGACCCGCGCCTCCAGCCCGGCCAACCAGGCCTCGGCCACCGCCTGATAGGCCTCGATCGAGAACAGCAGGGTGATGTTGATGTTGAGGCCGGCCTCGATCAGCGTTCGGACGGCCGGCGCGCCGGCCTTGGTGCCGGGGACCTTGATCATCAGGTTGTCGCGGTCGACGGCGATCCACAGCCGCAGGGCCTCCTCCACGGTCGCGTCGGTGTCGTCGGCCAGATAGGGCGAGACCTCCAGGCTGACATAGCCGTCCTTGCCGCCCAAGCGGTCATAGACGGGCCGCAGCTTGTCGGCGGCCGACTGGATGTCGGCGACCGCCAGGCTTTCATAGGCCTCGACGGCGCTGGCGTCGCGATGGGCGCTCAGAAAGGCGCGCAAATCCTCGTCATAGGCCTGGCCCTGGCCGATGGCCTTCTCGAAGATCGACGGGTTGGAGGTGACGCCAGTCAGGCCGTCCTCGGCGATCAACCGATCGAGGCCGCCGTCCTTCAGGAAGCCGCGGTCGACGAAATCGAGCCATACGCCTTGCCCGGCCTCGGACAGGGCCTTGATCCGACTGGTCATTGATCCTCTCCCAGCTTGGCGATCAGCGCCCGGGCGCGATCGCAGACATTGTCGACGGTGAAGCCGTACTTGGCCTGCAGCTTGGCCAGCGGCGCCGAGGCCCCGAAGGTGCTCATGGTGATCGTCGCGCCGTCGAACCCGACATAGCGGTCCCAGCCGATCGAACCGGCCTGCTCGACGGCCAGGCGGGCCCGCACGGCGCGCGGCAGCACGGCCTCGCGATAGGCGGCGTCCTGGGTCTCGAACAGGCTCCAGGACGGCATCGACACCACGCGGCAGCGCACGCCCTCGGCGGTCAGGCGCTCATAGGCGGCCAGGACCAGCGACACCTCGCTGCCGGTGGCCAGCAGGATGATCTGTGGCGATCCCTCGGACTCGGCCAACACATAGGCGCCCCGGGCCAGGCCGGCGGCGGAGGCGTAGCGGGCGCGGTCGATGGTCGGCAGGGCCTGGCGGGTCAGCACCAGGCAGCTGGGCTCGCGGGTCTGGGTGATCGCCATCCGCCAGGCCTGGGCGGTCTCGTTGGCGTCGGCGGGGCGGATGACGTTGAGGCCGGGGATGGCGCGCAGGGCGGCCAGTTGCTCGATCGGCTGGTGGGTTGGGCCGTCCTCGCCGACCCCGATGGAGTCGTGGGTGAAGACGAAGACCGTCGGCAGCTCCATGATCGCCGCCAGCCGGATCGGCGGCCGCATATAGTCGCTGAACACCAGGAAGGTGGCGGTGAACGGCCGCAGATAGGACAGCGCCAGGCCGTTGGCGATCGCGCCCATGGCGTGCTCGCGCACCCCGAAATGCATATTGCGGCCGCCATAGTCGTCGGCCTGAAGCTGGCCGGCGCCCTCGAAGGTCAGGTTGGTTTTGGTCGAGGGCGACAGGTCGGCCGCGCCGCCGATCAGGCCCGGGAGGTTCTGGGCGATGGCGTTCAGCACCTTGCCGCCGGCGTCGCGCGAGGCGATCCCCTTGGCGTCGGCCGCGAAGGTCGGAATGTCTCGGTCCCAGCCGTCGGGCAACCGCCCGGAGCGCATCTGCTCGAAAGACTCGGCGAGGTCGGGATAGCGCTGGCGATAGCGGGCGAAGGTCGCCTCCCAGGCCTCGCGCAGCGGCCGGCCGCGGTCGGCGACGGCGGCGCGGACGTGCTCGGCGACGCCGTCCGGGACCCGGAACTGGGCGTCCTCCGGCCAGCCGTAGAAGCGCTTGGCGGCCCTGCCCTCCTCGGCCCCCAGCGGCTCGCCGTGGGCCTTTTCGGTATTGGCCTTGGTCGGGGCGCCGTAGCCGATGACGCTGTCGACGACGATCAAGGTCGGGGCGTCGTGAGTGGCGCGGAAGATCTCGAGGGCGCGGGCCAGGGCCGCCGTGTCGTTGGCGTCGGCGACGTGCAAGGTCTTCCAGCCATAGCCGCGGAACCGCTCGGCGACGTTCTCGGTGAAGGCCAGACTGGTATGGCCCTCGATGCTGATGGTGTTGCTGTCGTAGATCCAGCAGAGGTTGGACAGCTTCCAGTGGCCGGCCAGGGAGGCGGCCTCGCCGGACACCCCCTCCATCATGTCGCCGTCGCCGCACAGAGCGTAGACGTCGTGGTCGAACAGCACCGCGTCGTCGCGGTTGAAGTGGGCGGCCAGCCAGCGCTCGGCCAGCGCCATGCCCACCGAATTGGCGCAACCCTGGCCCAGCGGGCCGGTGGTGGTCTCGACACCGGTGGTCATCCGGTATTCCGGATGGCCCGGGGTCTTGGACGACAGCTGCCGAAACTGGCGGATGTCCTCCAGGCTGATGGCGGGCGCGCCGGTCGGCCGACCGTCGGCGTCGATCTCGCGGACGCCGGCCAGGTGCAGCAGGGCGTACAGCAGCATCGAGGCGTGGCCGACCGACAGCACGAACCGGTCGCGGTTGGGCCAGTCGGGCTTGTCGGGGTCGTAGCGCAGGAACCGGCTCCACAGCGTGTAGCCGACCGGGGCCAGCGCCATCGGCGTGCCGGGATGGCCGGA
>JAQGIN010000025.1 GCA_028291125.1 Caulobacter sp. | reverse complement strand
GACCGCCTTTCCGCTGCGCCGGACCATCGAGCGGCTAATCGCCAGCGGCCGCGCCCAGGGCCTGTTCCGCGACGGCCTCGACCCGATCCAGCTGTACGTCACCATCGCCGCCCTCAGCCGCTTCCACCGGGGGGCCGGCTATGCGCTGTCGGTGACGCTGGACACCGACATGAGCAAGGCCGCGTGGCGCCAGGCCCGACTGAAGCACGCCGAGGACATGCTGGCGGCGTATCTGACCACCGAGCCGAGGGCTGTTTAAGCGGCGAACGGGCCTATAATTTACCCGTCTTCCCGAGCCTGGCGCCCGGGATCCATCGTTCAATTCGCGCGGGAGGCGCCGCGACGGCGGCGCACGCCGTCGTCCATCCCCGCCCTTGCGGCGGACACATGGATCCCGGGCACAAGGCCCGGGAAGACGGAGCTTTATGAAGGCGAGTTCAGTAGAGCCCCGGCCTCAGAACAACACGCCCTTCTCCAGCATCCCGTGGACCCCCTTCTCGCCGTTCACCGTCTGGGTGACGCGGAAGTCCACGGCCAGCGAGCAGAATTGATAGGCCTGCACACGGGTCAGGGCGCTGCGGGCGACGATGAAGTCGATCATGCCGCGCAGGGCCTGTTTCATCGCCAGGTCGAGATCCTCGTGGAAGCCCATGATGATGTAGTGGGCCGCGGTCTCGGCCCGCGGCCAGGTCAGCGTTCCAACCTCGGCGGCCTTGTGCAGCAGCAGGGTGAAGGTCCCGGTCAGGCCCATCTCCAGGGCGTTGACGCAGACCTCGCCGTCGCCCTGGCGGCCGTGGCCGTCGCCGACCGAGAAGTTGGCCCCGGCAACCCAGACCGGCAGGAACAGGGTGGCCCCGGCGGTCAGCTCCTTGTTGTCCATATTGCCGCCGTGCTCGCGCGGCTCGCGGCTGGACAGCCGGCCGTAGCGGGCCGGCGGGGCGACGCCCATGGTGCCGAAGAACGGTCGCAGCGGCAGGGTCGGACCCCAGCTGGGCTTGCAGGTTCCGGCGGCGCGGTCGACGGCGATGTGGCTGACATAACGCTCGGCGAAGTCCTCCGGCAGGGTGCCGGCCAGCGGCCGCACGGCGCAATAGCCCCAGTCGTTGTTGGGCTCGACCGCCTCGATGCGCACCTCCAGGGTGTCGCCCGGCTCGGCCCCGGCGATCGCCACCGGGCCGGTGAGGATGTGCGGGCCGATCCGTTCCAGCCTGGCGTCGTGGATCGCCTGCAGGGCCGGCGGGATGGCCAGGCCGGACTCCGGTCCGGGCATCACCTCTGGTCCGCCCGAGACGCAGTCGAACACCACCGTGTCGCCGGACCGGACGGTCAGCACCGGATCGAAGGCGGCGTCGAACATGCCGAAGCGGACGGTCTTCGGGGTGGAGGCGAGGCGGTGGAGCATGGCGCGAACCTGGAAAGCGGGTGGACATCTTCGGCCGGCCCCGGCCTAGGATGGGCCTGGGCGGCGTCGCCGCGGCCGAGTTTCGCCCCGGCGCCCGTCCGTCGGGCGCCGATTGCGCCGTTCCGGGCAGATCGCCGGTTCGGTCGACCAGGCGAGGCCCAGCCTAGCGGCGCCGGACGTCGCGCGATATGAAGTATTTTCTTACTTAGGGAGGGTGGGCCCGCGATGAGCAGCCGAGATCTCGAGACCTTCCTGGCCACGCCGGACGCGGCGATCGCGGCCTATGGCCAGGCCCGCGCCGAGGCCGTCGGCCTGGCTCTGCCGGCCACGGTCCAGGCCGGGGTGTTCGACAACCTCGCCCTGCTGCGGACCCAGACCGCCCTGGTTGCCGCCGCCCTCGCCGCCCCCCTCGCCACTGGGGCCGATGGCGGCCCGACCCCACCGTTCCGGCCATGAGCTTTCCCACCGCCCTGCGGATCGCCGCCCAGGTGCGCGATGGCGACGTCTCGGCCCGCGCGGTGGCCGAGCAGACCTTGGCGCGGATCACCGCCGCCAATCCGGCCCTCAACGCCTTCACCGCCGTGTTCGACGCCGGCGCCCTGGCCGCCGCCGACCGTGTCGACGCCGACCGCGCCGCCGGCCGGCCGCTCGGGCCGCTGGCCGGCGTTCCGTTCGCGGTGAAGAACCTGTTCGATGTCGAAGGCCTCACCACCCTGGCCGGGTCGAAGATCCGCCGTGGCGCGGCCCCGGCCACCGCCGACGCCACCCTGATCGCCCGGCTGAAGGCGGCCGGGGCCGTGCTCGTCGGGGCGCTGAACATGGACGAGTTCGCCTATGGCTTCAGCACCGAGAACGCCCACGATGGCCCGACCCACAATCCGCACGATCTGAGCCGCATCGCCGGCGGCTCGTCCGGCGGCTCGGCGGCGGCGGTGGCGGCGGGGCTGGTTCCGCTGACCCTGGGCTCGGACACCAACGGCTCGATCCGCGTGCCGGCCAGCCTATGCGGCGTCTATGGCCTCAAGCCCACCCTGGGCCGGCTGTCGCGCCAGGGCGTCTATCCGTTCGTCCACAGCCTCGACCATGCCGGCCTGTTCGCCCGCACCGTCGACGACCTGGCCGCCGCTTATGACGCGATGCAGGGCTCCGACGCCGCCGACGCCCTGTGCGACCGCGCCGCCGAGCCGGTCGCGGCGCGGCTGCGTGCCGTGGCCGACGGGCCGCTGCGGGTCGGGGTGCTGGGCGGCTGGTTCACGCAAGGGGCGTTCCCCGAGGCCTTGGCGGCCTTGGCCGAGGTGGCCGGAGCGCTGGACGCCTGCCCGGTCGACCTGCCCGGCGCCGCCACGGCGCGGGCGGCGGCCTTCGCCCTGACAGCCTATGAAGGCGCCCGCCTGCACGCCGCCGACCTGCGGGCGCGGCCGCTGGACTTCGATCCCGCCGTCCGCGACCGGCTGCTGGCCGGAGCCCTGCTGCCCGACGCGGTCGCCGAGGCCGCCCACCGCTACCGCCCGCTGTTTCGCGACGCCGTCGCCGCCCTGTTCAGGGACGTCGACATCCTGCTGGCCCCGGCCACGCCCTGCCCCGCCCCCGGGATCGGCCAGGCGACCATGACCATGGGCGGGGAAGAGGTGTCGGTGCGCAAGACCCTGGGCGCCTATACCCAGCCGATCAGCTATGTCGGCCTGCCGGTGGTGGCCGCGCCGCTGAACCGCCCCGGCCAACTGCCGATCGGCGTGCAGATCATCGCCCCGGCCTGGCGCGAGGACCTGGCCCTGGGCGCGGCCCTGCGGCTCGAACGCGCCGGCGTGGTCGCCGCCCATCCGCCCGGAGGCTTTTGATGATCGTCAACGACCCGAAGGTGGTGGCCGAGGTCACCGCCGCCGTCGACGCCTATGAGGCGGCGCTGATGGCCAACGACCTGGAGGCGCTGGACGGCTTCTTCTGGAATTCGCCGCTGACCGTGCGCTTCGGCGTCGCCGAAAACCTCTACGGCTTCGAGGCCATCGCCGCCTTCCGCCAGGGCCGCTCGGGCGGCTCGCCGCGTCGCCGGCGGCTGCGCACCCAGGTGGTCGCCTTCGGCCAGGACCTGGCCACCGCCCAGGTCGAGTTCGTCCGCGAGGGCGGCGGCAAGAGCGGCCGGCAGAGCCAGACCTGGGCCCGCACGCCCGACGGCTGGAGGGTGGTCGCCGCCCATGTCTCGCTGCTGCAGGACGGCGCCGATCAGCGTCAATCGGGCCCGGACGGCGGTGCTGGCGACGGCCTCAAGTAAGAGACTTCTGAGTTGTGGCGGGTTTTCGCGCACCGCGGCGCGGGCGTGGTCAATTTGTGACAAGCGTCGCCAAAACATCGTCAAAACCTCATAAAACACGCGTCCAGCCTTCCGAATCCCCGACATCTGGCGCGCAATGTCGCGACGCGCAGGCCTCGCCGCGCAACCTGAGGGGACCTTCCATGACAACTTCCGCCCGACTTCGCGTTCGGCTGGCCGGCGGCGGCGCGCTGGCGGCCTTGGCCCTGGCGGCGGCCTTGCCCGCCCTGGCCCAATCCACCGAGACCGGCCTCAGCGAAGTGATCGTCACCGCCCAGAAGCGGTCGGAAAACATCCAGACCGTGCCGGTGTCGGTCGCCACCCTGTCGGGCGAGAAGCTCGACGCGGTGTTCGCCGCCGGCGAGGACGTGCTGGCCCTGTCGAGCCGGGTCCCCGGCCTTTACATCGAGTCCTCGAACGGCCGCGCCGCGCCGCGCTTCTACATCCGCGGCCTGGGCAACGCCGACTTCGACCTGGCCGCCTCGCAGCCGGTCTCGGTGATCATGGACGACGTGGTGCTGGAAAACGTCGTGCTGAAGAGCACGCCGGTGTTCGACGTCGACCAGGTGGAAGTGCTGCGCGGCCCGCAGGGCACGCTGTTCGGCCGCAACACCACCGCCGGCATTGTCAAGTTCGACACCGCCAAGCCGACCCAGACCTTCAAGGCCAACGGCACGGCCACCTATGGTTCCTACGGCTCGTGGACCTTCGAGGGCGGGGTCGGCGGCCCGCTGATCGCCGACAAGCTGTCGGGTCGCGTCGCCGTGCTGGGCCAGCATCGCGACGACTATATCGACAACACCTTCACCCATCAGAACAACGCCATGGGCGGCTATGACGAATACGCCATCCGCGGCCAATTGCTGTTCACCCCGAGCGAGGATCTCAGCGTCCTACTGAACGTGCACAGCCGCTCGCTGGACGGCACCGCGGCGATCTTCCGCGCCAACATCCTCACCAAGGGCAGCAACAAGATCAACGGTAACTTCGACCGTGACTCCGTCTTCTACAACGGCGGCGACAACAACCCGCAGCAGTACGACGGCACCGGCGAGTCGCTGAAGATCGACTACGACTTCGGCGGCGTGAAGCTGACCTCGATCAGCGCCTACGAGACCACCCACGGCTCCAGCCGCGGCGACATCGACGGCGGCGTCGCCGGCGTCGGCCCGGGCTTCATCCCGTTCGACTCCGACACCAAGGACGGTATCGACGACCTGGATCAGATCACCCAGGAAATCCGCCTCGCCAGCGACACCGATGGTCCGCTCACCTGGCAGGTCGGCGGCTATTATTTCCACTCCGACTTCCGGGTCACCACCGACGCCGGCTTCAACAAGGCGACCCTGAACCACAAGAACACCTCGTGGGCCGTCTTTGGTCAGGCCGCCTATCAGGTCACCCCGCAGTTGAAGGTCACCGGCGGCCTGCGCTGGACCGACGACAAGAAGACCATGACCGTTGTCGCCTCCACCGCCCCGAAGGTGTCGGTGTCCGACAGCCAGGCGTCATGGGACCTGGCGGCCTTCTACAGCGTCGCCGAGGACGTCAGCCTGTATGCGCGCGTCGCCCGCGGCTTCCGCGGCCCGACCATCCAGGGCCGCGACATCGTGTTCTTCAGCCCGGCTTCGGTGGCCCAGTCGGAGACCATCGTGTCGTACGAGGCGGGCTTCAAGAGCGAGCTGCTGGAACATCGCGTTCGCCTCAACGGCGCCGCCTTCACCTATACCGAGAAGGATCCGCAGTTCAGCGCCATCGGCGGGGCCAGCAACGGCACGCTGTTGATCAACGCCGACAAGGGCAAGGCTTACGGCGTCGAGTTCGACGGCGAGTTCAAGGTCAGCCCCAACCTGATGCTCACCGCCGGCTACAGCTACGCCCACACCGAGATCAAGGATAAGACCATGGCCGTGGCGGTCTGCGCCCAATGCACCGTCACCGACCCACGCAACGCCGGCGGCCAGGCCCTGGTCAACGGCAACCCGTTCCCGAACGCGCCGAAATACGTGCTGAACTTCACGGCCCGCTATGGCTATCCGATCGGCGACGGCGAACTGTTCGCCTACACTGACTGGTTCAAGCAGGGCTACACCAACCTGTTCCTCTACCAGAGCAAGGAGTTCTATTCGAAGGGCGCCTTCGAGGGCGGGCTGAAGCTGGGCTACGCCCGCAACGACGGCGCCTACGAGGTGGCGGTGTTCGCCCGCAACCTCACCAACGAGGTGAACCTGCGCGGCGGCATCGACTTCAACAACCTCACCGGCTTCGTCAACGAGCCGCGGGTGGTCGGGATCTCGCTGAGCGCCAAGCGGTAGGAATTGGATCGGGAGCGGAGGGGATGACACCCTTTCCGCTCTCCCCAACATCATCATCCCCGCGAAGGCGGGGATGATGCGTTATCTGATAGACCTCCGGCTGCGCCAGGTGACGTTTTCCAGAGCGCCCGGGGGCGTCGAACGCTAACATCGTCGTTTCGCCCGAACGAGACCAAGCCTTTGACCACCAAGATCATCTTCGACACCGACCCCGGCATCGACGACGCCATGGCGCTGCTGTTCATCGCCGCCAGCCCGGCCCTGGATCTGCTGGCCGTCACCACCGTGCACGGCAACGCCGACATCGACACCACCACCCGCAACGCCCTCTATCTGAAGCGGCGCTTCGGGCTGGACGCCCCGGTGTTCAAGGGCGCCGACGCGCCGCTGAGCCGGCCGCGCAATCCCTCGCCGACCTTCGTGCACGGCGACAACGGCCTAGGCGACGTCGAACTGACCGGCCATGTCGACGCGGCGCCCGAGGCCAAGCCGGCCCACCAGGCGATCATCGACCTGGCCCGCGCCAATCCCGGCGAGATCGTGCTGGTCGCCGTCGGGCCGCTGACCAATCTGGGCTTGGCGCTGCGGGCCGATCCCGAGGTCGCGACCTTGCTCAAGGGCGTGGTGATCATGGGCGGAGCGTTCGGCGTCGCCGGCAAGCCTGGCAATGTCACCCCGGTGGCCGAGGCCAATATCCACAACGATCCGGAAGCCGCCGACCTGGTGTTCACCGCCCCCTGGCCCGTCACCGCCGTCAGCCTCGACGTCACCACCCAGGTGGTGATGAGCCCGGCCTATATGGACGCCCTGGAGGCCAGCGCCGGCCCGGCCGGCGCGTTCCTCAACGAAATCTCCAAGCCCTACGCCGCCTTCTACGGCGGCCGCGACGGCATCATCGGCTGCTGCGTGCACGACGCCGCCGCCGTGGCCTTCGTCATCGACCCGTCGCTATTCCAGACCCGCCGCGGCGCGGTGCGGGTGATCCCCGACGGCATCGCCACCGGCCAGACCCTGCAGAAGGTCGAGGGCGAGTTGTTTGGGCCATCGGCCTGGGATGATCAGCCGGTGCAGACGATCACGGTGGGGGTCGATGCCGAGGGCCTGTTGGCGCTGTATGCGCGGACGATGACGGCCAGGGCTTAGGCCACTCGCCCCCAGACCGCTTCGCGGTCGTCCTCCCCCCATAAGGGGCGGAGTTTCCCCGGCCGATCAGCCGAACTCTTCCCCCTATGGGGGAGGAGCGCCGAAGGCGCGGAGGGGGCAAGTACGCCTATCGCCGATGCCGCTCCACCCCAGCCACATAGGTCCGCTCCACCACCCGGTCGTCGCCGAGCACGGTCAGGGCGAACAGCTTGTCCTCCAGGCTGGCCGCCAGCGGCATCCGCCGAGCCAAAAGCGGGGTGGCGGCCAGGTCGAGGACCAGGAAGTCGGCCTCCTTGCCGGCCTCCAGATTGCCGATCTTGTCGCCCAGGTTCAGGGCCCGCGCCCCGCCCAGGGTGGCCAGATAGAAGGCGTGGAACGGGTCGAGGCTGGTCCCGCGCAGCTGGCCCACCTTGTAGGCCTCGCCCAGGGTGTGCAGCACCGAGAAACTGGTGCCGGCCCCGACGTCGGTGCCGATGCCGACCTTCACCCCGTGGTCGCAAGCGCCCTTCAGGTCGAACAGGCCCGAACCGAGGAACAGGTTGGAGCTGGGGCAAAAAGCGATGGCCGAGCCGGCCTTGGCCAGACGTTCGAATTCGTCGCCGTGCAGGTGCACCCCGTGGGCGAACACCGAGCGGTCGCCGACCAAGCCGAAGCGCTCATAGACGTTCAGATAATCGGCCGTCTCCGGGAACAGCGCCGCGGTCTCGGCGATCTCGCGCGGGTTCTCCGACAGGTGGGTCTGCAGCCAGACGCCGGGATGCTGGGCCAGCACCTCGCCGGCCATGGCCAGTTGGGCGTCGCTGCAGCTGATGGCGAAGCGCGGGGTGACGGCGTAGCCCAGCCGGCCGCGGCCGTGCCAGCGGGCGATCAGGTCGAGCATGTCGGCGCGGCTGGTCTCGACGGTGTCGCACAGGCCCGGCGGGGCGTGGCGGTCCATCAGCACCTTGCCGGCGATCAGCCGCATGTTCCGCGCCAGGGCCGCTTCGAACAGCGCCTCGACCGAGGCCTTGTGCACCGAGCCGAACACCAGGGCGCTGGTCGTGCCGTTGCGCAGCAACTGGCCGAGGAAGAACGCGGCGGCGTCGGCGGCGTGGGCCGGATCGGCGAAGGCCGCCTCGGCCGGGAAGGTGTGCTGCTCCAGCCAGTCCAGCAGTTGGGCCCCGTGGGCGGCGATGATGTCGGCTTGCGGGAAGTGGATGTGGGTGTCGACGAAGCCGGGGGTGATCAGCCGACCCGGGAAGGCCTCGACCGGCGTGTCGGCCAGCCGGTCGGCCAGGTCGGCATAGGCGCCGCAAGCGACCACGACCCCGTCCTCGACCAGCAGCAGGCCGTCCGCGTGGAAGGCGTGGGCCGGGCCCTCGGCGGTGGTCGGATCGTCCAGCGGGTGGAAGATCGCCGCCCTATACGCTTGCAAGATGGAGCTCCGAAACGGGGACGAGGCGCGCGGCCTCCAGGCGCATCAGCAGGTCGGCGGCCACCGAGACGGCGATCACCTCGGGGGCCTTGCTCTTCAGGCCTGGCAGGCCGATCGGGCAGACCACCCGGGCCACGGCCGCCTCGTCATGGCCGTCGGCGCGCAATCGGCCGAGGAAACGGGCCTTCTTGGTCTTGGAGCCGATCAGGCCGAGATAGGCGAAGGCGCCGCCGGCCAGGGCGGCGGTGACCAGGGCGTAGTCGAGGGCGTGGTCGTGGGTCAGGACCAGGATATAGGCCCCTGGATCGGCGCGGCCGATCAGGTCGGTCAGTTCGGCGGTGGTGCGGATGTCGACCGCGCCGGCCTGGGCCACGTCCGGCCGGCTGTCGTACCAGCTCAGGGCGAACGGCAGCGGCTCGAAGGCGCGGGCCACGGCCAGGCCGACATGGCCGGCCCCGAACAGCAGCAGGCGCGGCCGCGGCAGGCCGGAGCGCTCGACCAGGATCTGGCCCTGGGCCGGGAAGGCCCCGCGGGCCGAGGCGATGGCCTCGCCGATCGTCACGCCGGCGGCCGCGTCGCGCGAGGCGGGGATCGGGGCGACGGCCTTGGCCAGCCGGCCGTCGCCCAGCGTGGTGCGCAGCGCGAACGGCTGGTTGGCCTCCAGCCGGCGCGCGGCCTGGGTGAGCCAATCGCGGCTGTCGTCGTCAAGCCGCTCCAGCAGCAGCCGCACCCGGCCGCCGCAGCATTGGTTCAGCAGCGGACCCAGCGGATAGTCCTGGATGGCGAAGGCCGCCTCGGTCGCCAGCATCCGCCGGGTCTGGTCGGCCGCCTGGTGCTCCAGATTGCCGCCGCCGATGGTGCCGGCCTGGCCGCCTGACCACACCACCATCTTGGTCCCGGCCTCGCGCGGGGCCGAGCCCTCGGTGGCCAGGATGGTGACCAGGGCGACGGCGGCGGCGGCGTCCAGATGCGCAAGGGCGATGCGGGCCCAGTTGTAGGGCGACTGTTCAACCATCGGCCATCCGCCGCTTCACGTCCTCGACCGCCATCAGGATCCGTTCTGGCGTCGCCGGGGCGTCGAGATCGGGCATGAACCGGTGGTCGCCGACGCTAGCCACCGCCCGGGTGACGGCGTTGAAGGCCGAGATGGCCAGCATCAGCGGCGGCTCGCCCACGGCCTTGGAGCGGTGCACGGTTTCCTCGACATTGCGGCCTTGCTCCCATAGGGCGATGTTGAGGATCGGCGGCCGGTCGCCGCAGGTGGGGATCTTGTAGGTCGACGGGGCGTGGGTCAGCAGCCGGCCGTCATCGCTGAACACCAGTTCCTCGGTGGTCAGCCAGCCCAGGCCCTGGATATAGCCGCCCTCGATCTGGCCCAGGTCGATGGCCGGGTT
>JAQGIN010000013.1 GCA_028291125.1 Caulobacter sp. | reverse complement strand
CGCGCTCCGCCCCGCTCGCCCTGACCATCGCCGCCACCAGCTTCGGCTTCGCGGTGGTGCAGCTGGACGTCACCATCGTCAATGTCGCCCTCGACCCGATCGCCAAGGCCCTCGGCGCGCCGGTGGCGTCGCTGCAGTGGGTGGTCGACGCCTACGCCCTGCTGTTCTCGGCCCTGTTGCTGTCGGCCGGGGCGCTGGGCGACCGGCTGGGCCCCAAGCGCGCCTTCCTGGCCGGGTTTGGCCTGTTCGCCCTGGCCTCGGCCGCCTGCGGCCTGGCCACCTCCACCGGCGGCCTGATCGCCGCCCGCGCCATCCAGGGCGCGGCCGCCGCCCTGCTGGTGCCGCCGTCCCTGGCCCTGCTCAACCACGCCTGCGGCGAGGACGGGGCGGCCCGGGCCAAGGCGGTGGGTTGGTGGACGGCGGCCGGCGGGGTGTCGATCGCCGCCGGGCCGGTGGTCGGCGGCCTGCTGATCGCAGCCTTCGGCTGGCGCGGCATCTTCCTGGTCAATCTGCCGGTCTGCGTGCTGGGCGCGGCCCTGACCGTACTGTTCGTGCCCGAGGCCCCGGTCAAGGAGCGCCGGCCGCTGGACCTGCCCGGCCAGGCCCTGGCCTTCGTCGCCTTGGCCGGGCTGATCGGGGCGGTGATCGAGGCCGGCCGGGCCGGCTGGGGCGAGCCGCTGGCGCTGGGCCTGCTGGCCCTGGGCGTGGCCGGGGCCGCGGGCTTCCTGGCGGTCGAGCACCGCTCGCGCCATCCGGTGGTGCCGCTGGGAGTGTTTCGCCGCCCGGCCTTCGCGGCCATCGTCGCCATCGGGGTGGCGGTCAATTTCGCCTATTACGGCCTGGTCTTCGTGCTCAGCCTCTATCTGCAGCGGGCCCACGGCTATTCGGCCACCCAGGCCGGCCTGGCCTTCCTGCCGCTGACCGCCACCTTCATCGTCTCCAACCTGATCAGCGGCGCCCTGGTCGGCCGGCTGGGGACGCGGGTGACCGTCGCCGGCGGCCTGCTGATCGCCGCCCTCGGCTACGCCCTGACCAGCCGGCTGGTCCCGTCGACGCCGTACTGGGCGATGGTCCCGGGCTTTGTCCTGATCCCCGGCGGCATGGGCCTGGCGGTGCCGGCCCTGACCACCGCCCTCCTATCCAGCGTCGAGCGCGGCTGGTCGGGCACGGCCTCGGGGGTGTTCAACGCCGCCCGCCAGGCCGGCGGCGCGGCCGGGGTGGCGGTGTTCGGGGCCCTGGCGGCGGTCGACGTGGTCGCCGGCCTGCGCGGCGCGGGGCTGGTGGCGGCGGGGTTGCTGGCGGTCGCGGCGGTGATGGCGCAGCGATTGGCGTCGCGGACTGGCCCCCTCCGGGCCTGACGGCCCTCCTCCCCCAGAGGGGGAAGAGTTCATCAAACGAAGCTCCGCCCCCTATGGGGGCGGACGATCGCGAAGCGATCCGGTGGGGGCGAGTGTCCCCGCCCTAGACCAGCGCCCCGTGGCAGTGCTTGAACTTCTTGCCCGAGCCGCAGGGGCAGGCGCCGTTGCGGGCGGTGTTTTCCCAGCCTTCCGGCAGGGCCGAGATCGGCAGGGCCTCGCGCTGGTCGGGCGACAGGCCCTCGGGCAGGATCCCGGCGGTGGCGGCGTTCTCGCCGGTCAGCGGGTCCATATGCACCTCGATCAGCTGGCCCAGGTCGGGGCCGGGGGCCGGCTCGGGATCGGCATAGGCGATCTCGACGGTCATCAGCCAGCGGGTGGTGTTGGTGCGCAGGTCGCTGAGCAGCTTCTCGAACAGGGTGAAGGCTTCGGTCTTGTACTCGTTCAGCGGATCGCGCTGACCGTAGCCGCGCAGGCCGATGACGTTGCGCAGGTGGTCCAGGTGCATCAGGTGCTCGCGCCATTGCAGATCGATCATCTGCAGCAGGAAGCTCTTTTCCACCGACCGCATCTGGTCGGGGGTGATGATGCCTTCGCGCTCGGCGGCCAGGTCGTCGGCGGCCTTGGTCAGGCGTTCGCGGAACTCCTCGTCGCCGATGCCTTCCTCGGCCGCCCAGTCGCGCAGCGGCGGTTGCATGCCGAGCACCGACTGGACGCGTTCCTCCAGGCCCTCGATGTCCCATTGTTCGGCATAGGCCTTGGGCGGCAGGTGGCGGGCGACCAGGTCGTCGATGACGTCGTGGCGCATCTCGGTGATGATTTCCGAGAGGTCGGTGGCCTCCATGAACTCCTGGCGCTGCTCGAACACCGCCTTGCGCTGGTCGTTGACGACGTCGTCGTACTTCAGGAGGTTCTTGCGGATCTCGTAGTTGCGCTGCTCGACGCGCTTCTGGGCGGTGGCGATGGCGCTGTTCAGCCAGCGGTGGGTGATCGCCTCGCCGTCTTGGACGCCGAAGGTGCGCATGATCCCGTCCAGCCGCTCGCCGGCGAAGATGCGCAGCAGGTCGTCCTCGCAGGACAGGAAGAACTTCGAGTGGCCGGGGTCGCCCTGGCGGCCGGTCCGGCCGCGCAACTGGTTGTCGATCCGGCGGCTCTCGTGGCGCTCGGTGCCCAGCACGAACAGCCCGCCGGCGGCCAGCGCCTGCAGCTTGTGGTCGCGGATCTCTTCTTCCAGCTCGATCTTGCGGGCCTGCGCCTGCTCGGGCGTCACCTCGACGCCCAGGCCACGCTGTTCGTCCTGCCACTTCAGGACGCGCATATCGATGTTGCCGCCCAGCTGGATGTCGGTGCCGCGGCCGGCCATGTTGGTGGCGATGGTCACCGCCCCCGGCACGCCGGCGTCGGCCACGATATGGGCTTCCTGTTCGTGGTAGCGGGCGTTCAGCACCTGGTGCGGCACGCCGACCACGATCTT
>JAQGIN010000538.1 GCA_028291125.1 Caulobacter sp. | reverse complement strand
GCCCAGGGGCCGTCGGCCGGCGACAGGGTCAGGCTGGCGTTGGTCAGCCAATAGGCGTCGACATTGTAGCGCGCCCCTAGCAGCAGCGGCTTGGTCTTGTCGTGGAAGGCGTAGTTGGCCTCGGCTTCCAGTTGGTAGCCGCCCACCGACCAGGTGTAGGCCGCCTCGCCGCCGTAGCTGAGCGGCGGGAAGCCGACCTTGGCCCCGGTGCGGTCGACGAAGACGGCGTGGTGGGCCGCGGTGCTGGCGGCGATGTCGAGGTCGTTGAGGTACTTGTCGAACTTGCCGGTCTTGTAGCCCAGCGACTGGCCGATCCGCAGGGCCGGGACCGGCCGCCAGGTCAGCTCCAGCTCGCCGCCGTAGAGGTGCGACTCCTGGGCGTTGACGATGGCCCCGATCGGGCCGTTGTTGATGTCGTAGATCGCCGACTGCACCTGCTGGTTCTTGTAGTCGTAATAGAAGACCGAGCCGTTCAACTGCACGCTGTTGTCGGCGAAGCTGGCCTTGAAGCCGGTCTCATAGGCCCACAGCGTCTCGGGCTTGAAGCCGTCGACCGCCGAGGAGTCGCCGACATTGTACGAGGTGAAGCCGCCGGACTTCACGCCCTTGCTGACGCTGGCGTACAGCAGCACGCCGTCGACCGGCTTGTATTCCACCGCCAGCTTGCCGGTCAGGGTCTTGTTGTGCAGCGACTTGTCGGCCGGCGGGCTGAAATTGGTCGCCGGCGCGCCGGGGGCGAACACGCCGGCGGTGACATAGTCGAGCTGACGGCGCTTCTCGTTCTCGCCGCGCAGGCCGCCGACCAGCTTCAGCCGGTCGCTGAACGCGTATTCCACCTGGCCGAACAGCGAGGCCGAGCGGACCTTCTGGCGGTAGGTGGTGGCGGTGTCGAACAGCAGCGATTGGTAGAAGTCGGAATAGAAGGCCTCGTCCAGGGTCTCGCGCGAATAGTAGCCGCCGAGCAGCCATTGCAGCGGCCCCTCGGTGTTCGACGAGGCGCGGACCTCCTGCGAGAACACCTTGGCGTCGGTGTCGAAATAGGTGCCGGCATAGGCGTAGGGCGAGGCGTCCCAGTCGTTGTATTCCTTGCGGTGCAGGCGCTCGTAGGCGGTGATCGACACCAGGTCGACGGCGTCGGACTCGGCGTGGGCGCGCAGGGACACCCCGCTGCTCTTGGTGTCGTGGAACGGCTTGGTGGCGGCGCCGATGCCGGTCAGCGACGCGAAGGCGGCCGAGCCGCCCCAACCGGTGGCCTTGCGGCGGGTGTCGGCCGGGATCACCGGCAAGGCGGAGTTATAGGCCAGCGGATTGAACAGATAGAGGCCGGTCGGCTCGGACTTGTCGTAGCCGGCGTGGGCGCTGAGCAGGAAATCCAGCCGCTCGCTCGGCTGCCAGGCCAGCTGGCCGCGCACCGCCGAACTATCCTTGTCGCCGAGCTTCTGGCCGGTGACGCGGTTTTCCTGCCAGGCCCCGCCCTGGTCGGTGACGAAGGCCAGGCGGCCGCGCAGGGTGTCGCTGATCGGCCCGGAGACATAGCCCTCGGCCTTGAACTGGTCGTGGCTGTCGTACTCGGCGGTCAGACCGGCCGCCAGGCTGGCGGTCGGCCGGTGGGTGATGAAGTTGATCGCGCCGCCGGTGGTGTTGCGGCCATAGAGCGTACCTTGCGGCCCGCGCAGCACCTCGACCCGGTCGATGTCGAACAGCAGGCCCTGGGTCTGGGCCTGGATCGGATAGGCCACCTCGTCGACATTGACGCCGACGGTCGAGGAGTTGTTGGACGCGTAGTCGTCGAAGCCGACCCCGCGCAGGCGGAAGCTGGGCTGACCGCTGCCGAACTGCGGCGTGATCTCTAGGTTGGGGGTGGCGTATTGCAGCTGGTTGACGGTGGCGACGCCGCGGGCCGTCAGTTGCTCGCCCGATAGCACCGACAGGGCGATGCCGACGTCCTGGGCCGATTGCTGGCGCTTCTGGGCGGTGACGATCACCTGCTCCAACTGGGTGTCGGCCGCCTGGGCTTGGGCGGCGCCGGCCACGGCCGCGCAAATCGCGCCGGTCGCCACGCCGATCAGGAAACGCTTGCTCACTGTTCTATCCCCTCATGAACCGGTTCACCGGCAAGGCGGCGACCTGTCGATCGCCGCGCCTCGTTGGGCGCCGCGAATACCTATCTATTCAGTAGGAATATAAAACTGAGATTTTCTGCGCCCATCGCCAAGCTTCTCTATCGATGGAAGGCTAGGCGGCGGCGAAGGTCAACGCCGGCGGGCGTCGCCGTCTAGGGCAGCGACTGGGCGGCGCGCAGGGTCCGGCCGGACGCGGGGCCGGACAGCCAGCGACGGGCGACGCTCGAGAGCGGCCGCTCCACAAGATAGTGTACGGTCAGGCCGACCGCCGCGACCAGCAGCAGCGCCAGGGCCCCGAAGGCGATCACCCCCGGCGCGCCGAACGGGTTGAACCGCTCGCACAGCTTGATCACCGCCTGGGTGCAGAAGTAGTGGGTGAGATAGATCGAATAGGACGCCGCCCCCAGCCGCTGCAGCCAGGCCTGGCCGGCGACCAGGCCGGTCTTCTCGGCGACCAGGGCGGAGAACACGATCAGCACGGCCGGCGGGCCGAACATCAGGCTGAGGTCGAGTCGGGGCCACAGCATCGGGCCCAGCAGCATGGCGATGAGCGCGGCGACGCCCAGCGGGATGCACAGCCGCCGCCACGTCGCCGACCCGGGCAGCCGGTCCAGCACGAGCGCCAGGGCCATGCCGGCCACGAACTCCAGCTGGATCGAGGCGGTGTAGAACCCCGCCAGCGGAGCCCGCGGATGCAGGGCGAGGCCGATGGCCACCGCGGCGATCAGCACCCCGAAGGTCAGGGTCAGGGCCACGCGGCGGTTGGGCAGCATCATGCCCAGGGCGAACAGGGCGTAGAAGGCCATCTCGTAGTTCAGGGTCCAGCCGACGAAGACCACCGGATCCATTATGCCGTCGGGCCGACGGTAGGGAATGAAGGCCAGCGACTTGGCCAGATGCGTCAGATCGGCGGTGGTCGACTGGAACAGGCCCGGCGCGACCAGGGCCAGGGCGAACACCGCCAGGGTGACCAGCCAATAGAGCGGCGCGACGCGGGCCAGGCGCGCCCGGAAGAAGCCGCTCGCCGTCTGGCCGGGGCGGCGGGTGGTGGCCACCATCAACAGCCCGCTGATCACGAAGAAGATGTGGACGCCGCCATTGCCGGCCAGCGTCGCGCCCTTGCCGGCCCCGGCCAGGACGAACAGCCCCTCCAAGTGCACGAAAACCACCAGATAGGCGGCCAGGGCCCGCAGGACTTGGATGTTCAGCAGCATGGCGAGATCCGGCGGGCGAGTCGGCGGCGCGAAGGCCGGCCGGTTCAAAGGCCCCCGCTAGCGGCGCGGCGCAGGCGAAGGGGAAGGTTCGCCGACGGTGCGATCCGCTTGAGGCGCTAATGTGGCGAGGATCTGGAGAGGGAGAATGGTGGACGCGACAGGGATTGAACCTGTGACCCCCTCGATGTCAACGAGGTGCTCTCCCGCTGAGCTACGCGTCCGCCAAAGCGGCCAGATCAGCTAGATAAACGCTGTCTGGACGGGAAGGTTCGCGGGTATAGCGGCGTCGTTCGCGACGCGCAAGCCGCCTGAAGCGTCTTTTAGGCGGCCATCATTTTCTCCACCTCGGCGACCAGGTCGCGCAGGTGGACGGGCTTGGACAGCACCTTGGAGCCGGCGGGCGCGCGATCGGCGGCCGACAGGGCCACGGCCGCGAAGCCGGTGATGAACATGATGCGCAGATCGGGATCGCGGGCCGCCGCCTGGCGGGCCACCTCGATGCCGTCGATGCCGGGCATGACGATGTCGGTCAGCAGCAGGTCCCACGAATCGCCGAGGTGGGTGACCGCCTCCTCGCCGTCGGCGCAGGCCTGGACCACGAAGCCGGCGCGCTCCAGCGCCCGGGCCAGGAAGCCTCGCAGGGAGTCGTCGTCTTCGGCGAGAAGGATGCGGGCCTGGGCCATGTCAAGATTCCGGTAAGCGTCGGAGGGGACTAGAGCGCGCAGGTTAGAGCCCGTCTGTAAATCGCCGGTGAACCAAATGCGCCATTCGGCCTCAGGGGCGACAAATCGTCGAAGGCGTTTGACCCGGGATCGTCCGCCCTCGAATATGCCGCCATGAACGTCCTGGAGCCGATCGCGACGCCGTCACCCGAGGCGGCGCCGTCCGACGCGCCGGCGCCGCGAATCCACGCGGCGTTCGAGCTGCACCCCGGCGCCGGCCCCGGTCAGGTCGCCGCCACGCCCCTGGTGTTCGCCTCGCCGCATTCGGGCAGGCTCTATCCCGCCGAGATGATGGCCGCCTCGCGCCTGACGCCCGACGCCATCCGCGGCACCGAGGACGCCTTCGTCGACGAGCTGATCGCCGCCGCCCCGGCCCTGGGCGTGGCGGTGATCCAGGCGCGCCTGGGCCGGGCCTTCATCGACCTCAACCGCGACCCGTGGGAGCTGGACCCGGCGATGTTCGAGGACGAGCTGCCCGACTACGCCAAGAGCCGTTCGGCCCGCGTGGTGGCCGGCCTGGGCGCCATCGCCCGGGTGGTGGCTGAGGGCCGGCCGATCTACGCCCGCAAGCTGACCTTCGCCGAGGCCAAGGACCGCATCGACCGGGCCCACCGCCCCTATCACGACGCGCTGGACGGCCTGCTGGCCGCGGCCCGGGCGGCGCACGGCGTGGCGATCCTGGTCGACTGGCATTCGATGCCGGCGGCGGCGGCCAAGGGCCTGAGGGGCCGCGGCGGGGCCTGCGACATCGTGCTGGGCGACCGATTCGGGGCCGCCTGCTCGCCCAAGCTCACCGCCCTGGTCGAGCGCGAGCTGGAGGCGATGGGCTACCGCGTCGCCCGCAACACCCCCTATGCCGGCGGCTACACCACCGAGCACTACGGCCGCCCGGCCCGGCGCACCCACGCCCTGCAGATCGAGATCAACCGCGCGCTCTATATGGACGAGGTCAGCCTCGAGCCGACCGAGGGGCTGACGCGGCTGAAGGCCGACGCCAAGACCCTGACCGCCGCCCTGGCGGGGACCGACTGGTCGGATCTGGGCTAGAGCCGAGCGCCCGCTCTCCAGCCCTCATCCCCACGAAAGCGGGGATGATGGATCAATAAGAGAAGGGGGCTCGACGCCAACGGCGGAGCTTCGGCGGCGGCGCTTGGACGCGGGCCAAAAAAAAACCGGGCTCGAAAGCCCGGTCAGTTTATTAGGGAGGAAACGCCCAGGAAGGGCAGAGGCGACAGAGCCGCCTCACAGGTCGTTTATAGGGTGCGACGCAAAACGCATCAAGCAAAAAGTTCGGCGCCGGTGTCGATTTTTCTGCAAGCGCCTCCGAGAAACCCTTACGCGGTAAAGGGCAAGTGAAGACCCACTCGACGAATCGACATTTGCTTCATCATGTTGCGCTGCACAATTAGTCACAACTGCAACCATCTCCGCGGCAAAAACCCCGCAACCCCCTTAAAACCAAGGCTTTGGTGATGACACCGGTTACCGTGGAATTCCCATTCTTCAGGGGTGGGGTGGCTAAACGCTGCGCAGTCGCGTAAAAGCCGCGCGCCTTCCACGCGAAGCGCGCCCATTCCGAACTCCCCGAAAGCCCGTCCGCTCCATGTCTATGCGAAATATCGCCATCATCGCGCACGTCGATCACGGCAAAACGACTCTCGTCGACCAACTTCTTGCCCAATCCGGCGTCTTCCGAGCCAACGAGGCTCAGACCGAACGCGCCATGGACTCCAATGACCAGGAGCGCGAGCGCGGCATCACCATCCTGGCCAAGTGCACCAGCGTGCTGTGGCATGGCGAGGCGGGCGAGACCCGCATCAACATCATCGACACCCCCGGCCACGCCGACTTCGGCGGCGAGGTCGAGCGGATCCTGGGCATGGTGGACGGCTGCGTCATCCTGGTCGACGCCGAGGAAGGCGTCATGCCGCAGACCAAGTTCGTGCTCGGCAAGGCGCTGAAGATGGGCCTGCGGCCGATTCTCTGCCTCAACAAGGTCGACCGGCCGCACGCCGATCCCGACCGCATCCTCAACGACGTGTTCGACCTGTTCGCCACCATGGGCGCCACCGACGAGCAGCTGGACTTCCCGCACATCTACGCGTCGGGCAAGAACGGCTGGGCGACGCTGGACATGAACAAGCCCAACGACACCCTGGCCCCGCTGTTCGACCTGATCGTCCGTCACGTGCCGGAACCCAAGGTCGTCGAGAACAAGGACAAGCCGTTCCAGATCCTGTCGGTGCTGATCGAGAACGACCCGTTCCTGGGCCGCCTGCTGACCGGCCGCATCACCTCGGGCAAGGCCGTGCCCGGCATGGCCATCCACGCCCTGGCCCTGGACGGCAAGGAAATCGAGCGCGGCCGCATCACCAAGGTGCTGGCCTTCCGCGGCCTGAAGCGCCAGCCGGTGGACGTCGCCGAAGCCGGCGACATCATCGCCATCGCCGGCCTGTCCAAGGCCACCGTGGCCGACACCCTGTGCGCCATGGAAGTCACCGAGGCCCTGCCCGCCCAGCCGATCGATCCGCCGACCATCTCGATGACGGTGTCGGTCAACGACAGCCCGCTGGCCGGCAAGGAAGGCGACAAGGTCCAAAGCCGCGTCATCCGCGACCGCCTGCTGAAGGAAGCCGAATCCAACGTCGCCATCAAGGTCACCGAAACGGCCGAACGCGACGCCTATGAAGTGGCCGGCCGCGGCGAACTGCAACTGGGCGTGTTGATCGAAGGCATGCGTCGCGAAGGCTTCGAGGTGTCGATCAGCCGTCCGCGCGTGGTCTACCAGACCGATCCGGAGACCGGGAAGCGCCTGGAGCCGATCGAGGACGTGATGATCGACGTCGACGACGAGTACTCCGGCATCGTCATCGAGAAGCTGTCGCAGCGCAAAGCCGAGCTGAAGGACATGGGTCCGTCGGGCGCCGGTAAGACCCGCATTAGCCTGATGGCCCCGTCGCGCTCGCTGATCGGCTATCAGGGCGAGTTCCTGACCGACACCCGCGGCTCGGGCGTGCTGAACCGCGTGTTCAGCCACTACGAGCCCTATCGGGGCGCGATCGAGGCCGGCCGCAAGGGCGTGCTGGTGTCCAATTCGGACGGCGAGACCGCCGCCTTCGCCCTGTGGAACCTCGAGGACCGCGGCGTGATGTTCGTCGGGGCCGGCGAGAAGACCTATCAGGGCATGATCATCGGCGAGAACGCCCGGGGGGACGACATGGACGTCAACCCGATGAAGGCCAAGCAGCTGAACAACATCCGCGCCTCGGGCAAGGATGAAGCCATTCGCCTGACCCCGCCACGCCGCATGACCCTCGAACAGGCCATCGCCTATATCGAGGAAGACGAGCTGGTCGAGGTGACGCCGAAGAACATCCGCCTGCGCAAGCAGGTCCTCAACCCGTCGTTCCGCAAGCGCCGCGTCAAGGAAGAGTAGGATCGCCCCTCGGGGCGGATCCACGAACTCACAGGCCGCCGCCCTTCGGGGCGGCGGCCTTTTTGTTTGGGCGCTTGGTCAAGCGAGGGACCATAGGTAAGCCAGCCTCCCTCGCCCTTGTGGCGAGGGAGGCAAGATTAGAGGGGCGGTTTAGGCGATCTGCTTCCGCCCGCCCCTCAGGTCGCCACCACCTTGCGATACAGCCGCCAGCTGGCGTGGCCGAGCACCGGCATCACCACCGCCAGGCCGGCGAACAGCGGCAGGGCGCCGATCACCAACGTCACGGCGATCGTCGCGGCCCACAGCGCCATCACCCCGGGATTGGCCGCCACCGCCGCCAGCGAGGTGCGCAGGGCCGCGATCGGCCCGACGTCGCGGTCGAGCAGCAGCGGGAACGACACCACG
>JAQGIN010000531.1 GCA_028291125.1 Caulobacter sp. | reverse complement strand
GTGGCGCTGGGCATATGCAGCGAGAACTCGGGGATCTGCGCGTCGAACACCTCGCCGGCCTCGGTCATCATCTGATAGCTGCCGACCATCGAGCCCGAAGGGGTGGGCAGCGGGCAGTTGGAGACATAGCGGAAGGCCTCGCGCGGCTTCAGCTCGGGCTGTTCGCCGACCACGCCGGAGCCCTCGACCTGCTGGCTGACATTACGCGCGTCGGTGATCGTCCAGCGGCGCGAGATCAGCTGCACGGTCTCGGGGCCGTGGTTCTCGATCTCCACGGTATAGGCCCACAGCCACAGGCCCTCGTCCGGCGTCGAGTCCGCCGCCTGATAGACGGGAGCGACGCGCACCAGGATGTCGCGGGTGCGGGCCTCGTAGACGCCGCCGTCGCCGCCGCGTCGCCGCCTTATCCGCTGCAGCGGCGGCGAGGTGTCACGCCTGATCGAGCGCACGGGTCACGTCTCGCGTCAGGTCGCCCAGGCTCTCCAGCCCCACCGACAGCCGCACGCCGCCATCGGTGACGCCCAGCAGCGGCCGCAGCTCTTCGGGCACCGAGCGGTGGGTGGTGGTCGGCGGGTGGGTGGCCATCGACTTGGCGTCGCCCAGATTGTTGGAGATGTCGACGATCTCCAGGGCGTTGAGGAAGGCGAAGGCCGCCGCCCGCGAGCCCAGGTCCATCGCCAGCACCGTGCCGCCGCCGCTCATCTGCCCCTTGGCGACATTGTGGCCCGGATGGTCGGGGCGGAACGGGTAGAGCACCCGCGGGCGCTTGGGGTGATCGGCGATGATGTCGGCCAGGGCGGCGCAGGTGTCGTTCTGGCGGCGCACCCTCAGGTCGAGGGTCTCCAGGCCCTTGAGCAGCACCCAGGCGTTGAACGGCGACAGGGCCGGGCCGGTGTGGCGCAGGCTGTCGCGGTAGAACTCCTCGTTGATCTCGGCGGTGGTCAGGATCGCCCCGCCCAGCACCCGGCCCTGGCCGTCGATGTGCTTGGTGGCCGAATAGACCACCACGTCGGCGCCCAGCGTCAGCGGCTGCTGGAAGATCGGGGTGGCGAAGACGTTGTCGACGATGACCTTGGCCCCGACCGCGTGGGCCATTTCGGCGACGGCGCGGATGTCGGTGATCTCCAGCACCGGGTTGGACGGGGTCTCGATCAGCACCGCCTTGGTGCCCGGACGGATCGCCGCCTCCCAAGCCTTCAAGTCGGTGGCGTCGACGAAGCTCGTTTCCACCCCAAAGCGCGGCAGCCATTCGCCGACGATCCAGCGGCACGAGCCGAACAGCGCCCGGCCGGCCACCACGTGGTCGCCGGCCTTGACCAGGCCCATCAGGGCCGAATGGATCGAGGCCATGCCGGTGGCCTGGGCGCGGCAGACCTCGGCCCCTTCCAGCAGGGCCAGGCGGTCCTCGAACATCTTCACGGTCGGATTGCCGAACCGCGAATAGACAAAGCCCGGATCCTCGCCGGAGAACCGGCGGTCGGCGGCCTCGGCGGAGTCGTAGGTGAAGCCCTGGGTCAGGAACAGCGCCTCGGCGGTCTCCATGAAGGGCGTGCGCGCCATCCCCCCGCGGATCAGCTTCGTCGCGATATCCCAGTCCTTGGGGTCCTCTGCCACGGCCGTGCTCCTTACGCGTAAAAACGCCGGCATAAGGGGTTTGCCAGGCGCGGGGGTCAAGTCGAGGCGGGCCGATTTCAACAGCAATTTGTCCGATAGGGTGAACGCCGTCGCAAAGGCCCCCGGCGAGCCTTGCCATCGCGCCTTGGTTTGGCGACTGTCGCGTCAATGACCGACGCTCACGCTGCGGGGATTCTCCCCTGCCAATCCATCGAGGCGCTGATCGCCGAGGAGGCGATCACCAGCCTTTCGCCGTTCGACGCCGACCAGGTGCAGCCCGCCAGCCTTGACCTGCGACTGGGCGCGCGCGCCTGGCGGGCGCGGGCCTCGTTCCTGCCGGGCCTGGGCCGCCGCGTCAAAGAGCGCCTGGCCGACGTGGCCATGCACGAACTCGACCTGACCAAGGGCGCGGTGCTCGAGCGCGGCTGCGTCTATATCGTCGAGGTGCAGGAGCGCCTGGCCCTGCCGGGCGACATCTCGGCGCGGGGCAATCCCAAGAGCTCGACCGGGCGCATCGACGTCTTCGTGCGGCTGCTGACCGACCACAGCGCCGCCTTCGACGACGTCGCCGCCGGCTATGAGGGGCCGCTGTATATCGAGATCGCCCCGCAGACCTTCTCGGTCCTGGCCCGCACCGGCTCCCGGTTGAACCAATTGCGGTTGAAGCGCGGCGAGCCGCCGAAGATGTCGATCCGCAGCGTCGGGGTCGACCTGTCGACGCCGCTGGCGGGCTTTCGCGCCCGCCGCCACGCCGGGGTCATCGACCTGGACCATGAGGACGGCCACGACCCGCGCGATTTTTGGGAGGCGCTGGAGCCGCGCCGCGGCGAACTGCTGCTGGATCCGGGCGAGTTCTACATCCTAGCCTCCAAGGACAATATCGAGATCCCGGTGCTGGAGGCGGCCGAGATGACGCCGATCGATCCGTCGGTCGGGGAGTTTCGCGTCCATTACGCCGGCTTCTTCGATCCGGGTTTTGGCACCGAGGAGGCGCTGGGCACGGGTTCCAAGGGCGTGCTCGAGGTGCGCAGCCACGAGACCCCGTTCCTGCTCGAGGACGGCCAGATCGTCGCCCGCCTGGTCTATGAGCCGCTGACCGCCCGGCCCCAGCGCCTCTATGGGGAAGGCGGCTCGCACTACCAGCGCCAGGGCCTGAAACTGTCCAAGCACTTCAAGGCGTGGCGATAGGTCGCGCGGCGGCTTTCTTCGCGATTAAGCCCGTCGATCCTAGCCTGGGCCCCAGTACGGGTCAGGGGCATGGGTCATGGCGTGGGGACTTGAGCGGCTAGGGCTGGCGGCGGGGCTGATGGCCATCGGCCTGCTGGCGGGGGCGGGGAGCGCCCGGGCCGCGCCGGCCATGTGGCTGGTGCGCGACGCCGATTCCGAGATCTATCTGTTTGGCTCGATGCACGTGCTGCAGCCGAAGGTCCGGTGGCGCACCGCCGCCTTCGACCGCGCCTATGCCCGCGCCGACAAGGTGTGGTTCGAGGCCCAGGCCGACGCCGCGCCCGGGGAGGTCGAGGCCCTAGTCGCCCGCTACGGCGTCGATCCCGATCGCCGCCTGACCGAGAAGCTGCCGCCCGACGCCGTCGCGGCCTTGAAGAGCGTGCTGAACGAGAGCCACGCTCCGATCGAGCGGGTCGACCACCTGCGGCCGTGGGCGGCGGCGATGATGCTGTCGGTGCTGCCGATGCTGCGCGAGGGCTACGCCGTCAGCGCCGGGGCCGACCTGACCGTCACCCGCCAGGCCCGGGCGGCCGACAAACCGGTGGCCGCCTTCGAGACCCTCGAGCAGCAGGTCAAGCTGTTCGCCGATCTGCCGGAGGCGGTGGAGGTGCAGTATCTCGATGACGTCATCCGCGACCAGGTCGCGCCGCCCAGGACCGGAGTGGCCCTGCAGACCGCCTGGCTGCGCGGCGACATGGGCCGGCTGGGCCCGTTGCTGGTCGAGGCCATGAAGCGCGACCGGCCGGCGCTGTACGACGCCCTGTTGAAGCGCCGCAACCTGGCCTGGGCCGACCGTCTGACCGTCGAGATGGCCGGCTCGGGCGTGCAGCTGGTCACGGTCGGGGCCCTGCACATGACCGGCGAGGACGGCCTGCCGGCCCTGATGCGGGCGCGCGGATTTTCGGTGCGGCGGGTGCAGTAGGCCACGCGGCGGGTGCGTCGATCCGCCCTTTGCGCCCGCCCAATTTCGACACTTTTAGCTTCGATGCTGAACCTCGCCCCGCAAGGCGATCGGCAGGGCGTGGGCGGGCCGTGAGCGAGCCAAGACTTCCCTGTTTCGATCGCCGCGACGCGGCGCCTAGCCCGCCCGAGCCATTCGGTCGCGCGTCATGGCGTCACACTAGATGTTGTGGGCATTTTCTCTTCGGCCACAACTGATAGCCTGATTGGGCGGTGGCGAGTCTCGCCGCCGGGGCTGAGTTTAGGAGCGTTCGTCTTGATTGGCCTGTTCAACGGACCCTTTGCGACCCATGCCCGGCGCGTCGCGATCTGGGAGCAGGCCGCCCGTATTCCCGGCTGCGACAAGGCCGTGTGGCGATGCGACGACGACGGCCGGGTGATCCGCTGGGACGACTATCGCGACAGCGTCTCGGCCTATGGCTGGACGATCAGCGAACGGGGCGCGGCCGGATGGCTGTCCCGCGTCCTGGGGGGCGCCGCCGGTAAGCCGATGCACTGGCGCGGCCGGCCCGCTGGCGAACGGTCCCGCGCGGCTTAGCCGCTCCGCCAAAGGGCGGACGCCGCGACCAGGGTGTCGCGTCACCCTGACGTTATGACAATGATGCTTGACATCGCCGACGCCGGCGTGTGACAACTGTCCTTGTCATAAAGACGTGTTAGCTTGTCATAAGCGTTCGGATCGGAGCTGAGCCGCTGATCGCTCATCCGGTCCCTCAAATCCTGGAGACCCTAATGCACTCCCTGATGAGCGCCGCCGAAAAGCGCTATCTCGTCCGGTTTCTTCCGGCCGTGATCGTCCATGTCGGAATGCTGTTCGCCTCGGTCTGGTCCATTCGCCACCTTGAGCTGCAAGGCCCGCTGGTTTGGGCCTTGGCCCTGGCGCCGGCCCTTCCCCTCCTGGCGGCGATCGCCGTCACGGGTCTGTACGTGATCGAGGAGACCGACGAATTCCTCCGCGCAATGCTGGTGCAGGCGATGCTGTGGGGAATCGGCCTGACCCTGGCCGTCTGCACCGTCTGGGGCGCCCTGGAGAACGCCCACCTGATCCCGCACCTGCCGCTCTATCTGGTGTTCTCGATGTTCTGCGTCGCCATGGGCCTGGCCCAGCCGGTGGTGCGCTGGAAGTACCGGTGAAGAACCGCCTCAAGGTGCTGCGGGCCGAGCGCGA
>JAQGIN010000512.1 GCA_028291125.1 Caulobacter sp. | reverse complement strand
CGCGCCTGATGCGGCAGGCGGCCATCGACCGATAGGCGCGATGCGTCTTTCGAGGGACGCGGCCGCCTCACCCCAGCACGAACACCGGCCCCCAGGCCACCTGGTAGCGGCGCGGGCCCGACGGCAGATGCGGCCGCGACTGCCAGGCCCCCGGCGGCAAGATGACGGCGCGGCCTTCGACATAGGTGGTGGTCAGGGCCTCGCCGCCGGGATCGGAGACCGAGAACTGGGTGATCGGCGGCGTCGCCTCGGCCAGGGCTGCGGCGATGGGCTCGACGCCCGCCACCCGCAGCGGCGCCGGCCGCGCCAGCCGGGCCGAGACCTCGGCATAGACCCCCACCGCCACCACTTCGCCGCCCAACTGCACCAGGCCAAGACCGGCATGGGTGAAACCTGGGGTCAGCATGTTGGCGCGGTGGTCGGGGCTGTCGCGCCATTGCTGCATGATCTGCGGTGGCGTGGCCGGAGCGCGGGCGTTGCGGCGCACGGCGATGTTCTCGCCGGCCGCGCCGATCAGGTCGCGGGCCAGCAGCCCGACCCGGGCGGCGGGGCCGAAGCCTTCCGGCGTCAGGTGCTCGAAGCTGTCGCGGGCGGCCATGTCGGCGGCATGGGCCCGCGCCGCCCGGGCCAGGCCGGCGTCCCAGGCCAGCGGCTGACGACCCTGCTTTTCGCGGAACAGGTTGGTGAGGTCGAACAGGTCGGCCTCGAAGTCCTGGTCGAAGCCGCCGCCGCCCTCGTCGGACAATCGGCCGCGCAACCGCCGCTCATAGGTCAGCCAGGGCGAGGCGGGGGCGGCCAGGGCGCGACCGGCCAGCAGCATCGCCGGGACGGCCAGCAAGGTTCGACGGTGGATTTGCGTCATCGTGGCCTTAGATTGCCTTAGATTGATCGACATCGACCCCTCGAACCCCAGCTCAAAGGCTCCATGCGCCCTGTCCGTTCCATCTGGCTCGCCGGCCCCGAACCCTGGCTTCCCGAGGCTCAGGCCCAAGCCGCCCGGCAAAGGGCCGCCTGCGCCGAAGTCGGCTTCACCGGCCTGACCCCGGCCCCCGGCGCGGCCGGCGACGAGGACGCCTCGGAGATCCAGGCTCGCGAACTCTATGCGGCGCGGATGTCGCAACTGCGGCAGGCCGACGCCGGCGTCATCAACCTGACCCCTTGGCGGGGCCCGTCCTGCGACACCGCCGCCGCCTTCGAGGCCGGGGTGCTGGCCGGTCTTGGCCGGCCGGTCCTGGCCTATCTCAACATCGCCAGCGAGACCCAGGCCGAATATGTCGATCGGGTCGAGGCCCTGGTCGGGGCCGAGCGCGACGAGACCGGCGTCTGGCGCGACGGTGAGGGCTGTCTGATCGAGGACTTCGGCCTGCCCGAGACGGTGATGCTGTGGGCCGAGGCCCGGCGATTGTTCGTCGTGGTGACCCCATCGCCGTTCTACGACCTCACCGGCCTGGAGCTGTGCCTCGAGGCGCTGAAGCTCTACGCGGACTGAGGGCGATCCGGGAAATTGGATTGGCGCTGTCGGGAGAGCCGAGGATGGATCGTCCTTCGGGCGGGCGCCAGGAGCGTCCTCACCGCAATCCAGGACGATCCCATGCAGAAGATCAGCCCGTTCCTCTGGTTCGACACCCAGGCCGGCGAAGCCGCCGCCTTCTACGTCTCGCTGTTCAAGGCTTCGAAGATCACCGCCATCACCCATTACGGCGACGCCGGGCCGGGACCGAAGGGTTCGGTGATGACCGTCGGTTTCGAACTCGACGGCCAGGCCTTCACCGCCTTGAACGGCGGCCCGCACTTCACGTTCAACGAGGCGGTGTCGTTCGTGGTCCGTTGCGACGACCAGGCCGAGGTCGACCGCTTCTGGGACGCGCTCACGGCCGACGGCGGCCAAGAGGTGCACTGTGGCTGGCTGAAGGATCGTTTCGGCCTGTCCTGGCAGATCGTTCCCGCCGAATTCCTGGCCATGGCCAGCGATCCCGATCCCGAAAAGTCGAACCGGGTGATGGTGGCGATGATGCCGATGAAGAAGCTGGACCTCGCCAAGCTGCGGGCGGCCTACGAGGGGCGCTAGGACCGGGACGTAATTTGTCGGTGCGATCATCCCCGCTTTCGCGGGATGATGGGCGGTGGCGGTGGCCGGGTGAAAAGATGCCTTCCTAGCCCCAGCCCAGCGCCGCCGCGCCGCGCAGGATGGCTTCGGCGGCCGGCGCGTGCTGGCCGCCGTCGCGGTCGTGCAGCACCAGGGCCGGCAGCAGCATCAGCGGGGCCTTGCCGGTCTTCACCGCCCGCACGATCACCCGCTTGGCGGGGGCGTCGGCGAACGGCTGCACCGGCCGGACGCGGAACGAGCCGGCCTTGGGCTCCAATAGGGCCAGCAGGTCGCCCAGGCGGTCGGCGCGGTGGATCAGGGTGATCGACCCGCCCTCGCGCACCGCCTTCAGCGCGAAGGCCGTCCAGGCCGCCAGGCCGCCGTCGGCCATCCAGGCCTCGGCCTTGGCCGGGGCGGGGGCGCGCAGGGCGGCCGGGTCGTCGAAAAACGGCGGATTGGCCATCACCGCGTCGAATACCGGCAGGTCCAGCGCCCGAAAACCGCGTTCGACATCGCCTTCGAGAATCTCGACCCGTTCTTCCAGGCCGTTCGAGGCCACGTTTTGACGCGCCAGCTCGGCGGCGGCGGAGTTGCGCTCGACGCCGACGAATCGCGCCTCGGGACGCCGCGCGGCGGCCGCCAGCAGGGCTCCGCCGACCCCGCAGCCGGCCTCCAGCACCCGCGCGCCGGGCCCGGCGTCGCAGGCCGCCGCCAGCAACGCGGCGTCCATCCCGGCCCGGTAGCCGGCGGCCGGTTGGCGCAGGCGAATTTGCCCGCCCAGCACGGTATCTTCAGTGACGTCCGACGGGTTCAACGTTTCGGGCCTTGTGCTCGCCTTGACCCTGACCTATCCCGCCAGCATTGTCGCTCGCAACGGCTGATCCGCCGTCGGGATGCGAAGGCGCTATCGGGCGTCAGGCGAAGGCCGCGGCGCTCTAGGGGCGTCCGGCGAAGGAGCGTAAGTCTTGGACGCAGCTGCAGCGCCCCTCGTCCGTGAACCCGGGTCGGTCGATCGCCTCGTGCGTCTGGCCGCCTCGGACATGGCCGGCGTCGACGCGCTGATCACGGCGCGCATGCAAAGCGAGGTGCCGGTGATCCCGGCCCTGGCCGAGCACCTGATCGAGGCCGGCGGCAAGCGTCTGCGGCCGCTCCTGACCGTGGCCGCCGCTCGCCTGGCCGGCTCGACCAACGACACCTGCCTGAAACTGGCCGCGGCCGTCGAATTCATCCACACCGCCACCCTGCTGCACGACGACGTCGTCGACGGCAGCCAGCTGCGCCGCGGCAAGGTCGCCGCCCATCTGATCTGGGGCGCGGCCCAAAGCGTGCTGGTCGGCGACTTCCTGTTCGCCCGCTCGTTCGAGCTGATGGTCGAGACCGGCTCGATCAAGGCCCTGGAGATCCTGGCCAAGGCCAGCCGGGTGATCGCCGAGGGCGAGGTGCTGCAGCTGACCCGCAGCCACGACCTCAACCTGACCCAGGCCATCTATCTGGAGATCATCGCCGCCAAGACCGCCGAGCTGTTCGCGGCGGCCTCGGAGGCCGGCGGCGTCTCGGCCGGGGTCGCCCCGGCCCAATCCGACGCCCTGCGCGCCTATGGCCTTAATCTGGGCCTGGCCTTCCAGCTGGCCGACGACGCCCTCGACTATGGCGGCGCCACCGAAACCCTGGGCAAGAACGCCGGCGACGACTTCCGCGAGGGCAAGGCCACCTTGCCGCTGCTGATCGCCATCGCCCGCTCGGGCCCGCGCGAGGCCGAGTTCTGGGAACGGGCCATCGGCCGCCTCGACCAGACCGAGGCCGACTTCCGCCGGGCCCGCGAACTGATCATCGGGGCCGGGGCGCTGGACGCCACCCTCGACCTGGCCACCGACTACGCCGACAAGGCCAAGGCCGCCCTGGCGCAGTTCCCGGCCAACGAGTGGCGGACGGCGCTGGAAAACCTGGCCGACTTCGCGGTCAGCCGCCGGGCCTGACGGCCAAGGAGTCCCGCCGATGCTGCGCCTGCTGCTCAACATCCTGTGGTTCGTGTTCGGCGGCTGGCTGACCGGCCTGCTGTGGCTGCTGGGCGGTTTGGTGTTGGCCATCACCGTGATCGGCCTACCCTATACGGCGGCGGCCTGGCGCATCGCCGGCTTCGCCTTCTTCCCGTTCGGCAAGGAGATGGTCAGCCGCGACATCGTCAACGGCCAGGGCGACCTGGGCACCGGGCCGGTGGGCTGCCTGCTCAACATCATCTGGTTCGTGCTCGGCGGTTGGTACATCGCCCTGTCGCACCTGATCATCGCCGTGGCCGAGTTCGTCAGCATCATCGGCATCCCCTTCGCCCTAAAGGACCTGCAGCTGGCCATCGCCGCCCTGGCCCCGATCGGCAAGACGGTGGTGCGGCGCTAGGCGGCGTCAGAAACCGGTGAACAGGCGGGTGAGGGCGCGGCGGATGGCGTCCTCGTGTTGCGAGAGGTCGGCGACCGCCTTCCTGAACTGCCCGCTCGGGGCGTTGCCTAGCTCGGACATGGCGATGTGCAGGTCGCGGCCGTCTACGACGACGGGAACATCAAAGTCGAGAGTGGTTGCATCGACGACGATGGGCGCGACGACAACCGTTTCCATCAGAACGTAGTGGGATTGAAGAACGATCAGGAATGGCGCGAACGGGCGTGATGCGACGGACGGGTTGGCGAACGCCTGGAACTGTCGCATTCACCAGCGCCGAAGGTCTTCGCCGAATACGCCACGCCGCTTTATGCGCTCGCTGTAAGCCTTCAAGGCCTCGGCGTTCTCCTCGGCCCAGCGCCGGGCCCGCTCCTCGGCGCCGGCGGGGTCGACTTTCTGCAGGTGCAGCCGCAGCTGCGTCTCGCTCATCCCGGCGACCGAGATCCCCAGCCGCTTGGCCTGAGCCAGCAGCTCCGGATCGATGCCGATGTCGAGTTCGACCTTGCCCATGGGCGAAGGCTAACACGAAAAAGGGGCCGCCTTAAGCGACCCCTTCGACGTGTTTTTGGCGCAAACCTCACCCCGGCGAGATCATCTTCTCCGGCCGCACCAGCTCGGTGAACTCGGCGTCGGTCAGATAGCCGCCGCCGACCGCTTCCTGGCGCAGGGTGGTGCCGTTCTTGTGGGCGGTCTTGGCGATCTTGGCGCAGATGTCGTAGCCGAGCCGGCCGTTCAGGGCGGTGACCAGCATCAGCGAGTTCTCGACGCCCTTCTGGATGTTGTCGATCCGCGGCTCGATGCCCACGACGCAGTTGTCGGTGAAGCTGACGGCGGCGTCGGCCAGCAGCCGCACCGACTGCAGGAAGTTGTAGGCCATCACCGGGTTGAAGACGTTGAGCTCGAAATGGCCCTGGCTGCCGGCGAAGGTGACGGCGGCGTGGTTGCCGAACACCTGCACGCAGACCTGGGTGAGGGCCTCGGACTGGGTCGGGTTGACCTTGCCGGGCATGATCGACGAGCCGGGCTCGTTCTCGGGCAGGGACAGCTCGCCCAGGCCGGCGCGGGGGCCCGAGCCCAGGAAGCGAATGTCGTTGGCGATCTTGAACAGCGAGGCGGCGACGGTGTTGATCGCCCCGTGGCTGAAGACCATGGCGTCGTGGGCGGCCAGGGCCTCGAACTTGTTGGGGGCGGTGGTGAAGGGCAGGCCGGTGACGCCGGCGATCTTCTCGGCCACCAACTCGGCGAAGCCGACCGGGGCGTTGAGGCCGGTGCCGACGGCGGTGCCGCCCTGGGCCAACTCCATCAACTTGGGCAGGGTCAGCTCGATGCGCTCGACACCGTTGGCCACCTGCTGGGCGTAGCCGCCGAACTCCTGGCCGAGCGTCAAGGGCGTGGCGTCCTGGGTGTGGGTGCGGCCGATCTTGATGATGTCCTTCCAGGCCTCGGACTTGGCCTTCAGCGCGGCGTGCAGGTGCTTGAGGGCCG
The DNA here is from genome assembly GCA_028291125.1 of Caulobacter sp. Lineage (GTDB taxonomy): Bacteria > Pseudomonadota > Alphaproteobacteria > Caulobacterales > Caulobacteraceae > Caulobacter. The sequence continues at coordinate 1,083 of JAQGIN010000512.1, read as the reverse complement.
GCAGCAGGTCGTGGACGATCTGTTCGGCGCAGGCCACGTGCATGGCCGTCGGGAAGGTGTCGTTCGACGACTGGCTCATATTGACGTGGTCGTTGGGGTGGACGGGCTTCTTGGAGCCCATTTCGCCGCCCAGCATCTCGATCGCCCGGTTCGAGATCACCTCGTTGGCGTTCATGTTCGACTGGGTGCCCGAGCCGGTCTGCCAGACCACCAGCGGGAAGTGGTCGTCGAGCTTGCCCGCGATCACCTCGTTGGCGGCGGCGATGATGGTCTCGGCGATCTTGGGATCGAGCTTGCCCAGCTGTAGGTTGGCCTCGGCGGCGGCGCGCTTGACCACGCCCAGGGCGCGGACGATCGGCAGCGGCTGCTTCTCCCAGCCGATCTTGAAGTTGCCGAGGCTGCGTTGGGCCTGAGCGCCCCAGTACCGGTCGGCGGCGACGGCGATCGGGCCGAAGGTGTCGGTCTCGGTGCGGGTGACGGTCATGGCGGCTCCTTGGATTTGGTGACGGCGGGTCTAGCGCCCGCGCCCTGACGGCGCAACGGCGTGGCGCCGCTTTCGGGGCTCGGATATGAAGGGAGACGCTCAGGAGGACGCCATCATGCTCGTCGCCACCACCAACGACCTGCCCGGCTATCGGATCGTCGCCCATGTCGGCATGGTGCGGGGCGTGACCGTGCGGTCGCGCAGCGTCATCGGCAATGTCGGCGGGGCGATCCAGTCGCTGTTCGGCGGCACGCTGTCGATCTATGTCAAGCTGGCCGAGACCGCCCGACAGGAGGCCTACGACCTCTTGGTGGCCCATGCCGAGGCGGCCGGGGCCAACGCCATCCTGGCCATGCGCTACGACGCCAACGAGATCATGGAGGGGATCACCGAGGTCCTCGCCTATGGCACGGCGGTGCGGGTCGAGCCGCTTTGAGCGTCATGACCGTCGACGACGGCTGGGTTCATCACGGCAAGGTCCGGGCGCGTGAGGACGGCGAGGGGCTGGAGATCGTCGTCGACGGCCTGACCACCCAGGCCAAGTACTACAAGCCGCTGATCTATGAGTTCTTCCGCAAGACCTGGCGCGGCTCGCGGCC
>JAQGIN010000478.1 GCA_028291125.1 Caulobacter sp. | reverse complement strand
TCGTCGCCCGACACCGCGCCGGTGGCGGCGATCTGGCTGTCGTCGAGCACGGTCACCGGCAGGGCGGCGTTGACCTTGGCGCCCTTGATCTGGCTGCCGACGACGACGATTTCCTCGACGGCGGTGGTCTCGGCCGGCGCGGCGGCGTCTTGGGCCATGGCGGCCGACGCGGCCAGCAGGCTGGCCAGGGCGACGCCGGAAATCAGGTGGTGGCGGATAGTGGTGGTCATTCTTCGTTCCCCCAGAATGGTCTTGTTCTATTGTCGAAAGGTCAGGCCGCGCGCGGCGCGGGTTGGTTGTCGTTGTCCTGGTCGTCTTCGGTCGAGGCGACGGGATTGAGCGCCGCCGCCAGCTGGTCGGCGTCGAGGCCCTTCTCCCAGCGCGAGACGACGATGGTGGCCACGGCGTTGCCCATGAAATTGGTCAGGGCCCGGCATTCGGACATGAAGCGGTCGACGCCGAGGATCAGGGCCATGCCGGCCACCGGCACCGACGGCACCACCGACAGCGTCGCCGCCAGGGTGATGAAGCCGGCTCCGGTGACGCCGGCCGCGCCCTTGGAGCTGAGCATGGCCACGCCCAAGAGCAGCAGTTGGTCGCCCAGCGACAGGTGCACGCCGGTGGCCTGGGCGATGAACAGCGCCGCCAGGGTCATGTAGATGTTGGTGCCGTCGAGATTGAACGAATAGCCCATCGGCACCACCAGCCCGACCACGGACTTGGGGCAGCCGGCCTTTTCCAGCTTCTCGATCAGGCTGGGCAGCGCCGCCTCCGACGAGCTGGTGCCCAGCACCAGCAGCAGCTCGGCGCGCAGATAGCGGATCAGGCGGAAGATCGAGAAGCCGTTGGCCTTGGCCACCAGCCCCAGGACCACCACCACGAACAGCAGCGAGGTGGCGTAGAAGGTGGCCACCAGGGCGGCGAGATTGGCGATCGAGCCGATGCCGTACTTGCCGATGGTGAAGGCGAAGGCCCCGAACGCCCCGATCGGCGCGGCCTTCATCAGGATGTGGACCAGGCGGAAGAAGGCCTCGGCCACCGATTCCAGCACCGTCAGCACCGGCTGGCCGCGCTCGCCGACCATGGCTAGGGCCAGGCCGAACAGGATCGAGAAGAACAGCACCTGCAGGATCTCGCCCTCGGCGAAGGCGCTGACCACGGTGTCGGGAATGATGTGCAGCAGGAAGCCGACGATGGTCTGGTCGTGGGCCTTGGCCGTGTAGGTCGACACCGCCGAGGCGTCGAGGCTGGCCGGGTCGATGTTCATGCCCGCGCCCGGATGCACGACATTGGCCACCACCATGCCGATCACCAGGGCCAGGGTCGAGAACACCAGGAAATAGCTGAAGGCCTTCAGGGCCACGCGGCCGACCTTGTCGAGGTCGCGCATGCCGGCCACGCCAGTGACCACGGTCAGGAAGATCACCGGAGCGATGATCATCTTCACCAGCTTGATGAAGCCGTCGCCGAGGGGCTTGAGGGATTCGCCGACCGACGGCCAGAAATGGCCGATCACCGCGCCGAGCACGATGGCGGTCAGCACCTGGGCGTAGAGGTGCTCGTAGAAGCGCTTGGGCCGCGCGGAGGCGGTCTGGCTGATCGTCTTCACTGTCGCCCCTTGGGCAGGCCGAACCGGCCGCGTTTCCATCGCGCCCTTTGTGATGGCGCTTGGTTAGACGATCCTTGGGCCAGGGCGGCCACGCAAGCGCTCCGCGAATTTCACTTTAGGGACTGTTTTTGCTGGATTTCCGTTGATTTCGCCGGATCGGTTCGCGAACTGGAGTGGCGGTTTTCCGCTCACGCTCTGGACGAACGTGCGAAAAACCGCACAAATGTCCGCCATGACCCGTCCGAAATTTCCGTCCGCGCCGAATCTGGCCGACCCCGCCGTCCGCCGCTGGACGCTGTTTGGCCTGCTGTCGATCGTCCTGCTGGCCGTCGCCGTGCTGGCGGCCGGCGCGGTGGCCGAGCGGCGGGCGACGGCCGACCTCGCCCGTCAGGCCAAGGCCTCGGCCGCCCTGCACGCGGCGGTGCTGCGCAGCGAGCTGGCCAAACACCGCTCCTTGCCCTTCGTCCTGGCCCAGGACCCCGACGTCGCCGCCGTGCTGGCCGCCGGCGACCCCGGCCAGACCCAGGCCCTGGACCGCAAGCTGGAGACCCTCAGCGCCGGCACCCGGGCGGCGGTGATCTATGTGCTGAACGCCCGCGGCCTGACCGTCGCCGCCAGCAACTGGCGTCAGCCGACCAGCTTCGTCGGCTCCGACTACAGCTTCCGGCCCTATTTCCGCGACGCCATGCAGTCCGACGTCGCCGAACTGTTCGCCCTGGGCACCGTCAGCCGCCGGCCGGGTCTGTTCATGTCGCGCCGGGTCGACGGGCCGGAAGGGCCGATCGGCGTGGTGGTGGTCAAGGTCGAGTTCGAGGCGCTGGAGGCCGACTGGTCGTCGGCCGAGCCGGCCTTCGCCACCGATCCGCGCGGGGTGATCCTGGTCACCTCGATCCCGGCCTGGCGGTTCTCCACCCTCGCCCCGCTGCCGGCCGCCGAACAGAGTCGGCTGCGGGCCGAGCACCGGTTCGGGGCCGCGCCGTTCAGCGTTCTGGCCACCAGCCCGGCGGTGGAGCCTCGCCGCCCGCCGACCCTGACCACCGCCACCCTGCCCGGCCAGCCGCCGGCCCGGTTCATGGCCGCCGGCGCCGACCTGGGGGCCGCCGGCTGGACCATCTTCACCCTCACCCCGACGGGCGCGACCCTGCGCACCGCGGTGGCCGCGGCTCGGGCCGTGGCCCTGCTCACCGGCCTGGGGATCCTCGCGGCGGCGGCGGCCTTCCTGCGCTGGCGCGGCCTAGCCTCGGTCCGCGCCGCCCGCCAGGAGGCGGCCCGCGTGGCCCTCGAAGCCCGGGTCGAGGAGCGCACCGCCGAACTGCGCAGCGCCAACCGTCGCCTGAGCGCGGAAATGGACGAGCGCCGCCGCGCTGAGGCCCATGTCCAGCTGATGCAGGACGAGCTGGTGCAGTCCAACAAGCTGGCCACTCTGGGCCAGATCGCCGCCGGCGTGGCCCACGAGATCAACCAGCCGGTGGCGGCCATCCGCACCTATGCCGACAACGCCGCCGTGCTGCTCGACCGCGACGACGGCGGCTCAGCCAAGCG
>JAQGIN010000474.1 GCA_028291125.1 Caulobacter sp. | reverse complement strand
CACTCCGAGATGCGCTTCGGCAACGCCTGCGTGATGATCGGCAATGAGTGGAGCGACGATCACAAGAGCCCCGCCTCGGTCGACGGCAAGAACACCCAGACGGTGCATATCCAGCTGAGCGAAGGCGATCTCGACGCCCATTGCGAGCGGGCGAGGGCGGCGGGGGCTGATATCCTGGTCGAGCCCTCGAACCAGTTCTACGGCGATCGCACCTATCGCTGCAAAGACCCCGAGGGCCATATCTGGACCGTCGCGCGCAATATCGAGGATGTCTCCATCGCGGAGATGGAACGCCGCAGCGGCCTGAAGATCGATAGCCGGCTGTGACCGCCGACGACTTCCGACGCATCGCCCTGTCGTTTCCGGACGCGATCGAGAGCTCGCACATGGGCACGGTCGATTTCCGGGCCGGACGGATCTTCGCCACCCTGGGCTATCCGGACGCCGCCTTCGGCATGGTCAAGCTGACGCCCGAGCGGCAGGAGATGCTGGTCGAGGCCGAGCCGACGATCTTCCAGCCGGTCAAGGGCGGATGGGGCGCCGGCGGGGCGACCTTGCTGCGGCTGGAGGGCTGCGACGAGGCCACGGCGACCAGCGCCCTGGCCGCCGCCTGGCGCGGCGTCGCCTCCAAAACCCTGCTCAAGGCGTTCGACGCCCGATGACGGCGTCGGTGGACCGCACCTTGGCCGCCCTGGCCGATCCGCATCGCCGACGGGTCGTCGATCTGTTGCGCGAGCGGCCGCACAGGGCGGGGGAGCTGGCGGAAGCCGTCGGCCTGACCCCGCCGGCCATGAGCCGTCACCTGCGCGCGCTGCGCCAGTCCGGCCTGGTGGAGGAAAGCCATCCTGAGTTCGACGCCCGGGTGCGTGTCTACGCTCTGAGGTCCGGCCCCATGGACGAACTGAAGGCCTGGCTGGAGGCCGCCGAGACCCACTGGGTCGATCAATTGTCGGCGCTCAAGGTTCACGTGGAGGGCTCATGAGTTCGCGCGTCGTCGTCGCCCTGCGCATCGCCGCCGCGCCCGAGCGGGTGTTCGAGGCCTTCACGGCCCAGATCGCCGCCTGGTGGCGGCCCAATCCGCTGTTCGCCTTCACCCCGCGCTCGCCCGGCGTCCTGGCCTTCGAGGGCGGAGCCGGCGGCCGGCTGGTCGAGCGGCTGGACAACGGCAAGGTGTTCGAGATCGGCGCGGTGCGGGTTTGGGAACCGGGCGCCCGACTGGTGTTCGGCTGGCGGCAGGCCAGCTTCTCCCCGGAGATGGACACCGAGGTCGAGGTGCGGTTCGAGGCGGTGGGCGACGAGACCCGGGTGACCGTCGAGCACCGCGGCTGGGACAGCGTCCCGGCCCCGCACGTGGCCCGCCACGGCTTTCCTGACGGCCTGTTCCTGCGCCGCCACGGCGAATGGTGGCAGGCGCTGCTGGAGGAGTTGCGGGCGCGGCTGGCGCCATGATCGGGTTATCGCGCCCGCTAAACCAACCCGCCTTCCTCGCCCTCGTGGCGAGGGCCCGGGGTTCAACGGGCAAACCGCTGCAAGACGAGATCCGTCGGATCGGCTGACCGATGGGCCCTCGCCACGGGGGCGAGGGAAGCAGGATTGGATAGGCGGCCACGAACGCCGCACGCCTTGTCGAACGCCGTTGGCGACGGCACAACAGGGAAGGGGAGAACGCCATGACCACTCACATCGCCGGCGGCAAACGCCAGGCCGCGCTCGGCTTCATCTTCGTCACGGCGGTGCTCGACGTGCTGTCCCTGGGGGTGATGATCCCCGTGCTGCCCAATCTGGTGAAGGCCTTCGCCGGCGGCGACACCGCCCGGGCGGCCGACTGGGTGGTGCTGTTCGCCACCACCTGGGGCGTCGCCCAGTTCGTCTGCGGGCCGATCCTCGGTTTGATGTCCGACCGCTTCGGCCGCCGGCCGGTGATCCTCGGCTCGATCTTCGGCCTGGGGGTCGACTTCCTGTTCATGGCCTTCGCCCCGACCCTGCGCTGGCTGTATGTCGGCCGGGTGATCAACGGCGTCACCGCCGCCAGCTTCTCGACCGCCAACGCCTATATCGCCGATATCACCGCGCCGCAGGACCGGGCCAAGAGCTTCGGCCTGATGGGGGCGGCGTTCGGCGTCGGCTTCACCTTCGGCCCGGCCCTGGGCGGCTGGCTGGCGGCCATCGACCTGCGCCTGCCGTTCCTGGTCTGCGCCGGCCTGGCGCTGTGCAACTGGCTGTACGGCTTCTTCGTGTTGCCGGAGTCCCTGCCGCCCCAGCGCCGCGTCAAGCGCTTCGACTGGAGCAAGGCCAATCCGCTCGGCTCGCTGCGCCTGCTGTCCAGCCATACCGACCTGCTGGGCCTGGCCGGGGTCTATTTCCTGGTGCAGATGGCCCACAACGTCCTGCCCAGCATCTTCGTGCTGTATATGGGCTATCGTTATCAATGGTCGCCGGCGGTGATCGGCCTGACCCTGATGGCCAGCGGCATCTCCAGCATCCTGGTGCAGGCGCTGCTGGTCGGGCGGACGGTCAAATGGCTGGGCGAGCGCGGGGCGCTGCTGCTGGGCCTGGTGGCGGGGGTGGGCGGCTTCGCCGTCTACGCCCTGGCCCCGACCGGCTGGCTGTATCTGTGCGGCCTGCCGCTATTCGCCCTGACCGGCCTGATCATGCCCGGCCTGCAGGGGCTGATGACCCAGCATGTGTCGCCGCACGAGCAGGGCCAGCTGCAGGGGGCCAATTCGGCGATGATGGGGGTGTCGGCCATCCTTGGCCCGCCGATCTACGGCCTGACCTTCGCCTGGGCCATCCGCCACGAGGCCAGCCTGCACGCGCCCGGCGCGCCGATCCTGATCGCCGCCAGCCTGATGCTGGCCGCCGCCCTGCTGTCCGCCTGGATCGCCCGGCCGGTGGCCACGGAACCGGCGGCCGCCTGAACACGCTGAAACGCCTTGAATGCGCCTGAAACCTCGGCTGTTTAGGGGGCGAAGACCGTTTCACGGAGATCCGTATCCCATGCGCGCCTATCGCGTCCTGATCCCGGCCCTGGCCCTGCTGGCCGCCTGTTCCGACCCGTCGTCGCGCACCCAGGCCCAGGCGATCCCCGACCTGGCCCAGCCGACCCGCCGCGCGCCCAGCGACCCGCTGTCGATGAAGGCCTCGTTTGCGCCGGTGGTGAAGAAGGCCGCCCCGGCCGTGGTCAATGTCGCCAGCCGCCGGATCGTGCGCCAGCGCGTCGACCCGTTCTGGGACTTCTTCATGGGCGGCGGCGGCGGCGCGACCCGCGATCAGGTTCAGGGCTCGCTGGGCTCGGGCGCCATCGTCCGGGCCGACGGGGTGATCGTCACCAACCACCACAATATCGAGGGCATCGTCGAGGGGAACGGCGACATCACCGTCCAACTGGCCGACCGCCGCGAGTTTCCCGCCACCGTGCTGCTCGACGATCCGCGCTCGGACCTCGCCGTGCTGAAGATCGACGTCAAGGGCGAGCGCCTGCCGGTGATGCCGATCGACGACCAGGAGCAGCTCGAGGTCGGCGACCTGGTGCTGGCCCTGGGCAATCCGTTCGGGGTCGGCCAGACGGTGACCAACGGCATCGTCTCGGCCCTGGCCCGCAGCGACGTCGGGGCCGCCGCCTTCGGCTCCTACATCCAGACCGACGCGGCGATCAATC
>JAQGIN010000466.1 GCA_028291125.1 Caulobacter sp. | reverse complement strand
GTTGATGGTGTTTTGGCCCGAGACCGCGAAACCGCCGGCCCTGAAGCCGTGGGCGAAGCGGAAGTAGCCGCTGACATGGTCGGTGAGCTTGACCTGCGGGGTGACGTCGTAGGTGACCTCGCGCCAGGTGTCGCTGTCGGTCTGGTCGTAATTGACCCGCAGCGGCGCGTTGACCGAAGACGGTAGATACCAGCGCGCCGGATCGGAGAAGGTCACCGTCCCAGTGGCGGTGAGATCGCGCAGGTGCATGCGCTTCTTCTCGGAACTCCAGCGCAGACCGCCGGTGACGTTGAAGCGGTCATTGATCTGATAGGTGCCGCTGGCGAACAGGGCGTAGGCGCGGGTGTCCTGGCGATAGGGGGCGGTGTGGTAGGCGCGGGGTTTTCGGCCGACGACGGTGGTGGGAATGTCGGCCACCACGCCATCGGTGGAGGCGGCGCGCAGGTCCTCGTCGAACAGGTAGGCGCCGACGATCCAGCTCAGGGGCTGGTCCTTGGGCGAGGATAGTCGCAGCTCCTGGGTGGTCTGCTTGGCGTTGGCCGTGGCGTAGGTCAGGGCGTTGGGAACGGGGATGGCCGCCCCGCCGGTCAGCAGACGCTGGCCCTGCTCGTAGGCGCTGATCGAGGTCAGGGTGTAGTCGCCCAGCGACCAGTTGGCGATGAACGAGCCGCCGACCGAGTCGAGGTTTTCGACGGCGTTTTCGGCCTGGTTGATGGTGTCGCGGCCGGGCGGATCGGCGTAGCCGGAATTGTAGGGGCCGGTCTGCAAAAGGTCGGGATAGTAGTTGGACACCCGCTTGTCGCTGCGCAGAGTGCGGGCGTGGACGTTGAAGGTCAGGTCCAGGGCTTCGACCGGTTGAGCGCGCACCAGCAGGCGGATGGCCTCGTCCTCATAGGCGCCGCGCTTGCCGCCATCATAGAGGTTGGTGACATAGCCGCCGCGCTCGTCATGCGAGGCCGAAAGGCGCGCCGCCAGCTTGTCCTTGACCAGAGGGATGTTGATCGCGCCCTGGGCCAGCTTGCTGTCGTAGTCGCCGTAGCCGAGCTTGAGCCAGCCGTTGGCGCCGTCGAGGTCGGGCTTCCGTGAGATGATGTGGACGGCGCCGCCGGTGGTGTTCTTGCCCCACAGCGTGCCCTGCGGGCCGCGCAGCACCTCGACATGGTCGACGTCGAACAGCGGGAAGCCCTGCAGGTAGACGTTATTGATATAGACGTCGTCATTGTAGATGCCGATCGGGCTGACGGTGTTGGCGCCGGTGTCGTTGGTGCCCACCCCGCGCAGGAACCAGCGCGGCCGGGTACGACCGTCGGTGGCCGAGGCCGAGGCGTTGGGCACGGCGTTGGTGATGTCGTTGGCGGTGCGGATCTGATCGGCGCGCTGCAGCGCGGCGCCGCCGAGCACGGTGACGGCGACGGGCACGTTCTGGACGTCCTCGGAGCGCCGGCGGGCGGTGACCAAGAGGTCATCGACGGTGTTGGCGTCAGGGGCTGCGTCGGGCGCGGCCGCGTCGGCGGTGGCGACGTCGGCGAGCCTTTCAGCTTTGGCGGGCGCCGCCCCCAGCGTGGCCAGGGAGAGGGCGGACGAGAGAGCGAAGGTGGCGGCGCCGCTGAGCAGCGCCTGGCGCGACTTCATGAGTCGAGCTCCTTTTTTGAAGATGCCGGCAAGGCGGTCGCGTCTCCAGACGCGCCATGCGCCTGAACCGACCGCGTCCGCCTTGCGGCGTGTTAAATTCCCCCTCCGGCGCAGGCGGGGAGGCCTGCGCCAGACGATGTCGAGTGTTGGTGTTAGCCGGCCTTCGAAGCGACGAAGGCCTCGACCGCGCCGTCGGGCAGCGGTTGCGGCCCGCCGATGCGTTCCGACAACAAGGTGATCTCGGCGGCTTCATCGAGGCTATGGATCAGCGCGCCGAGCGCCTCGACGCCATCCGAGCCCCAGGCGAACAGGCCACGGTTCTTCAGCAGGGTCGCCGGGGCCTTCGGGTGGGCGGCGATCACATCCAGGATCGGCTGCGCCGAATAGCGCGGGGCCCATTCGGCCAGCGGGATCTCGTTGACGCCGGCGCGCTTGGCCACCGACCAGTAGCGGATCGGAAACGGCCTATGGGCGATGGCGTAGGCGGTCAGGTGCGGCGAGTGGGTATGGAGCGCTGCATTGACGTCGGGCTTGGCCTCGAAGATCGCCTTGTAGACGGCGATCACCTCGCGCAGGCTCTTGTCGTCGGGCCCGCCGATTTGGACGCCGTCAAAGCCGACGAGGATCGCCTGCTTCAAGGAGCCGATGACAAAACGGCTGTCGTCGACGCGGACGGCGGCGTTGAAGGCGCCAGGGCCGCGGGTCGAAAGGCTGCCCTTTTCCTTCAAGGCGCGGCCGGTGTTTTGGATGTCGGCGGCGATGGCGATGATGGCTTCATCGAGAACCGGCGCGTCGCGCAAGGTGGCCAGATTGGTCATGCTGAGATCCTGGGTTGGGACGAGGACGGGGATGGAGCGATCGCGGTCTCCCAGCCGAACGGCTCGCTAAAGGCGAGGCGCTCGAGGGGGGCTGGATCGATCCAGTCGTTCACATCGAAGGCGGCTGGAATGGCGCCGGCCCGCGCCAGGTCGTCGATGAATTGGCCCAGCCCCGTCACCGAGGCCGGGTCGAGATTGGCCGCCAGGTGACGGTGCACCTGGTCGCCATAGGCGCGCCGCACCCAACGCTCGGACCAGCCGGTCTCGCGGCTGATGGCCAGGACGGTCTCATCGGGATGGGCGGCGGCCCATTCGCCGGCCCGGACCACGCGGGCCAGGAACCGGTCGACGAGGTCGGGCCGCTGGTCGAGCAGGTCGCCGCTGACCGTCAGAGGCCTGGGCGTGCAGTTGCTCAGCCGCACGAACGGGTCGGGATGGAAGCCCAGATCGGCGACCACGACGGCGCCGAGCAGATAGGCCAGCTCCGCGCCGCGCACATCCTTGACGTAGATGGCGTCGACCTCGCCCCTGGCCAGGGCGAAGGCCTCGTTGGTGTAGCTGTGGCGCTCGCGTCCGCCGGCGGTGAGGCCGCGGCGCACTTCGCCGGTGGTCGCGCCATAGCGCTCGTCATCGAGATCGACCACCTCGACATCGCTCAGCGACAGGCCCTCCAGCCCCAGCGCCACCGCGAAGGCCCGATGGGCCGAGGCGCGGTTGTGGTCGATGGTGATGGCGTGTTTGGGCACGCCGATCTTGCGACCTTTGAGATCCTTGATCGTGGTGATCTTCGACGCGGGCAGGGCGATGATCGCCTGGTATTCGTCGGTCCAGGTGATGGCGATCACCTTGGTGTCGCGGCCCTTGGACCTGGCCCAGATGGCCGGGACGCTGCCGCCCTGACGAAACGAGTTGGCCAAGGTGTGGTCGAAGTGGGAGCTCAGCTCGTCGGCCTTGCTCGATTCCCGCAAGGATTTGATGGCGAAGCCGTCGTGGGCGAACTCTTCCTCGAACCAGCCAAATTGGGCGGCGAAGCTGAACGGGGTGGGCACCGCGCAGCGGGTGTACCAAAGGGCGTCGATTGAAGGGCGGGTCACGGTCATCTCCCTCACGCGGCCTTGGTTTTTTCGTTCTGCAGGCCGGCGATGGCCGCACCGAGCTTGGGCAGCACCTCTTCGCCGACGCTGTAGGCCTCCTCGAGATGCGGATTGCTGGCGAGGATGAAGTTGGAAGCCCCGGCCTGGACGTATTCGGCCAAGCGATCGGCGATCTGCTGGTGGCTGCCGATCAGGCCGCAGCTGGGGCCGCCGCGCAGGATCGACATGCCGGCCCACAGGTTGGGGGCGACGATCAGGTCGTCGAAGCTGTCGGTGCGGCCCTGGTGCAGGGCCCACTGGCGCTGGGCGCCGGCCGACTCCTTGGTGGCTTCCTTCTTGTTGTCGCGGCCCAGGTCCGAGAACAGGGCCTGGGACTCGCTGGTGGCGGTCTCGAACAGCCGCCGGGCTTCGTCCCAGGCTTCCTTCTCGGTCTCGCGGGCGATGATGTCGACGCGGACGCCGAAGCGGACCTTATCGAGGCGGCCCTTGGCGGCGGCCGCGGCGCGGACCTTGTCGAACTGCTCGACATTGCCCGCCACGGGTTCCGCCCAGACCAGATAGACGTCGGCATGGTCGGCGGCGACGTCGATGGCCGGCTGCGAGGAGCCGGCGAAATAGATCCCCGGGACAGGGGCGTCCTTCAGCGGGGCTTTGAAGCCGCCGTCCTCGATCTGGTAGAGCTCGCCCTTGTAGTTGAGGGGCGCCTCCTTCCAGTAGCGCTTGAAGACGTCGAGGAACTCGCCGGTGCGGGCGTACCGGGTGTCGTGGTCGAGGAAGTCGCCCAGCGCCCGCTGGGCCTTGGACGAGCCGCCGGTGATGATGTTGATGTCGAGCCGCCCGCCGCTGAGGCGCTGCAGGGTGGCGGCGGTCTGGGCGGCGAAGTGGGGCTCGGTGAAGCCGGCCTGGTGGGCGACCAGGAAACGCAGATGCTTGGTCTCGCGGGCCAGGGCGGCGGCGACGATCCAGGCCTGCTCGCTGATGCCGCCGGTCGGCACCAGGGCCCCGTCGAAGCCGTTGATCTCGGCGGCCTTGGCCACCTGGCCCAGATAGTCGACATAGGTGAAGCCGTCGGCGACGCCGTTGCGGACGCCGGGCGCCTTGCGAAGCTCGGGCGACAGCTTGTTCCACTCGCCGCGGGTGTGCTTGTCGTGGGCCTTGCGGCCGTCGCCATGGGTGGGAAGGCGCCAGAACAGTTCAACCGACATCGCTTGCTCTCCACAGTGGATCGAGCCGCCTGGGCTCCGTGCGTGGAGGAAAGCTAAAGCCTACTTATCTGGTAGGAATACGGAGAAAACTTGATGGGTCCGACAGGTCGCCTTCAAGGGACATAGATTCTGGCCGTGGAAACAATATGTTAGGCCCCGCAAAAATAGATAGATCACCTAACGAGTTTCGAGGAGCGGGCGTGGATAGTAACGAATTGGTCGATAGCTTGGAGCGGTCGGTGTTTCGGCTGTATCGCAACATGCGTCGCGAGACGGCGAGGGAAGGGCTGTCGCCGCAGGACCCGGTGCTGCTCAAGCAGATCGGCCGCAACCCTGGCCTGGGCGTTTCCGAGCTCGCGGCGCTGGAGCGCCTGCGCACTCCGACCATCACCAGCCACGCCATCCGGCTGGAAAAGGCCGGGCTGATCAAGCGAGCGCCCGACGCCGTCGACCGCCGGCGGGTCGGCCTGCATCTGACGGCCAAGGGCCACAAGGCGATCGATCGGGCGACGGAAATTCGCCACGCGGTCATCGCCGAGCGTCTGGCGACCCTGAGCGATCAGGAGATCGCGGTGCTGGAGGCGGCGGCCGCGACGCTGTTCAAGCTGGGGGAAGAGGACGCGCCCGGTCGCTGACCGCCAACTCACCGCGACGGCGCGGGAAAGCCGAAGCTGAGACTGGAGAACACCGTCTCGAAATCGGTGTCGCGCGACGCCGGCGACGGCTTGGTCCAGACGAGGTTCACCAGCCAGGTTCCGGTTTCGGGCAGGGCGAAGACCGCGCGCCCCGCGTGATCGGTGCGATGGGTCTCCAACGGCGCGGCGTCGTTGTCGAGGTTGGTGAGCCTGACGAGCGCGCCGGGCAGGGGACGGCCCTCATAGAGCACGCGGACCGGAAGGCTCGCCGGTCGGGGCAGGGCGTAGGGACTTCGTTCGGGCACGATCTCGAGCGGGAGGCCAAGCGGCCGGGTGACCTGCGCCTGCGACCCGGCGCCCGGCGGGCCGACCTGAACGATCGCCTTGGCCACCCGGCTGTAACGCTCGGATCCGTCGGCGCCCGTTCGGTGGGTCCGCGCCCGATGCTCCAGCGCCGGCGTCAGGCCCTCGGCCTCGAGATAGGCGTTGAAGCGGGGCGCGGGCAGGACGCTGGCCGCCTTGGCGTCCGTCTCGAGCACCAGCATGTGGGCGCCGGGCGAGCCCAGGCGAAAGTCGCCGTCCGCCGCGGGCGCGCCCAGGCGCAGCGCCTCTCGCCGGTCGGTCACGACCCCGTCGGGCGCGATCGTCGCGAAGCGCGAGATCCGCGACAGCGCGATGGGCGATCGCTGGCGATCGTGGCCGTGCCCGACCTGCAGCATCATCGACACCGGGGCCCAAGGCTCGATCCAAAACGCGTTCGGTTGCAGCCAGAAGTCGTGCGCCGAGGCGGGCTGGGCGCACAGCAAGGCGAGGGGAAGCGCCCATCCGGCCAACCGGCGCGGCGCTCGGGCGGGGCGGAGGATCTGCGAAGCCGACACGGCGGTCTCCTGGTTCAGGTGATGGGGGAGCATGGCGACCGACGGCCTCAGGGCTTGGCGGTCGACGGCGTGTCGGGCGCGGCCAGGAACGGGAAGGTCACGGTGGAATGTTGCCGCTCGTCGCGGTCGACGCCGTCGTCGACGCCGGTCGGCGTCCCGTTGACCAGCAGCGAGCGATAGACGTCCACGGCGTCATAGTTGGGGGTTCTGCCGCCGCAATCGCCGCCCAAGGCGCGCTCGCCGCCCAGCGCCGCGCGTTCGACGGCGAACAGCTGGCCGCAGACGCCCGATGCGCCGTTGACCCACAGCCGGTCGTCGGCGAGCAGCACCGCCAGCGGCAGATAGCGCGAAACGCCCGCCGACCGATCGGCCAGGAACGCGTTGCCACATTCGCCGTCGAAGGCGTCGTACAGACCCAGGGATTTCTCGATCTCGGGAATGAATTGATCCGACGTCGCCGGCGTCGCTTGGTTGTACCGCTCCTTCAGCCCGTCGCTCACCGCGTCCGGACCCAGGGTGGCGAGCAGGGCGTTGCCGGTCAGCGGTCGACCCATGCGGTCGATCCGCTCGGTCCCCCGGGCGGTCTCGGCCCAGACGGCCAACATCTTTCCGCCCTGGTCGACGACATCCAGGTCGACCGAGATGACGATCGACGCCGGGGTCCATCCGGCCAGCAGATTGGTCGCCGGGCCGCCGTTGGTGCGCCGCCACCGATCGGCGATCGCCCGGGTGGTGGCGGCGTCGAAGCTGGGGCAGCCGGCCGGATCGACGGCGGCGCCGCCGCGAATGGCCTGGGCCGCGACGTTGTAGGCGTCGCGCGTCCCCCTGACGTTGTTGAAGAACGGATCGTCACGCGGACCGGCGAAGACGCGAAGACGGCCGTGCCGTCCCGCCAATCCGTCCGGCCCGCTGGCGTCGCCGTGGACGCGGTCGGCGTCGCCCGCCCGACAGTCGGCGATAGCGGCGACGAACGAGCAGGCGATCGTGGTCGTCCGGGGGGTCTGGCCGAACCCGGGCCCGCTGTCGACGTGGAAGACGTACCGGAGCTTGTCCGAAAACCCGTGGCCAACGATGGTCATGACCAGGTTCAGTCGGCGGGCGTCGGGCGACGTCCAGGCGAAGATGTCGCCGATATCGGCCCGCGGATCGGCGATCACCCGGGGCGTGTCGAGATGGTCCGACGCCTGAGCGGTCGTTGTCGCGCCAAGGCACAGCGCCCCGGCGACGGCGGCTTGGGCCCATCGGCGGCCCCAGGATCTCGAATTTCGCATCTTCAGTCTCTTTCGTGAGCGGGCTCGCGAAAGGGTCGTAGGCCGCCGAGGGGGACCGGCGCTGTCAGGATCTTTAGCGAAATCGATCGCGCGTCGGTCTTAGCCGGCCGCCAGGTCGCGACAGAACCGGGCGGTTTCGTCGTCGGCGGGGAACATCGACTCGATGCGCACCTCGTCCAGCGTCACGTCCTGGGCCGCGGCGAAGGTGGTGATCGTCGAAAAGAACCGCAGCCGCAGATCGCCCTTGCGGAAACAGGTGGTCATCACCGGCAGCGGCGCGGCGCCCACCTCGCGACGTCGCCAATCGTGCGGCACGTCCGGATAGGCCAGGACTTCGTCGAGCAGGGCGCGCAGCCGGCCGTCGGAAGGCGCGCCGGCGACCTCCTGGTGCAGATGGCGGATGAGATCCCTGGCGACCTCCTCCCAATTGCCGATCAACGGCCGCATGTCGCGGGGATCGAACACCTGGCGCAGGATGTTGGGCTGGATCGCCTCGTCGCCGCGCAGCGCCCCGAACAGGCGATCCAGGGCGGCATTGGTCATCAGCACGTCCCAATAGCGATTGGTGACGAAGGCCGGGAAGGGGTCTTGGTGGCGGAGGATCAGTTCGATCGCCTGCTGCATCCGCGACAGCTCGGGCGCCGACAGCGCCGTCTCGCGAAAGCCGGGCGCGAAACCGGCGGCCAGCAGCAGCCCGTTGCGCTCGCGCAGCGGCACGTCCAGCGCGTCGGCCAGCTGTTCGATCAGCTGCCGGCTGGGCCTGGCCTTGCCCGTCTCGATACAGCTGAGGTGTCGCGTCGACACGCCGGTGTCGAGCGAGAGGTCGAGCTGGCTGAGCCGCCGCGCCGCCCGCCATTCACGCAAGAGATCGCCGATGTCCGGCGCCGTTTCGGCGACGAGGTCGGCTGAGGAACGCGGTGGAGCCATGGCCCGACTATAGCCCGTCCGAAGGCGTGGGCCATGACCTGTGAGGTCATTGCGGCCGTGACCCCGCGTTTCCTATGACAGCCTCGACGTCCCCCTCGGACAACGGAGAGCTGATCATGCGACGCCGGGAATTTCTCATCTCCACCGGCCTGGCCGCCACCGCGATCTCGGTCGGCCTTTCGGCGAAGGCCGCCGACCCCGCCGTGGCGCGGGCGGACGTCGCGGCGTCCCGCCGCTACACGGCCGAGCGGCGCTTCGTCGAGACGCGCTTTGGGCGCATCGCCTATGTCGATCGCGGCCAAGGGCCGACCGCCCTGTTCCTGCATGGCTTCCCGCTCAGCGGCTTCCAATGGCGCGGCGCGATCGAGCGGCTCTCGCCCTATCGACGCTGCCTGGCCCCGGACTCCCTGGGCTTGGGCCACACCGAGCCGGCTCCCGGGCAAAGCCTGGCGCCGGCCGCCCAGGTCGAAATGATCGCCGCCTTTCTCGACGCGATGTCGGTCAAGACCGTCGATCTGGTCGCCAACGACAGCGGCGGCGCGATCGCCCAGCTGTTCGTGACCCGCTATCCGGACCGCGTCCGCACCCTGCTGCTGACCAATTGCGACGTCGAGACCGACAGTCCCCCGCCGGCCTTGCTGCCCGTCATCGCCCTGGCCCGGGCCGGGACCTATCCGGACCTGTGGCTGGCGCCGTGGGTGGCCGACAAGGCCCTGTGCCGGTCGCCGGCGGGACTGGGCGGCTTGTGCTATTCCAATCCAGCCCATCCGACCGACGCGGCGATCGACGAATATCTCGCGCCGCTGGTCGCCACGCCGGCCCGCAAGGCGCTGGTCAACGCCTACACCCTGGGGCTGGAGATCAACCCGCTGGCCGGCGTCGAGGCCAAGCTGCGGCGATGCCAGGTTCCGACCCGGATGATCTGGGGCCTCAAGGACGAAATCTTCTCGCCCAGGAGCCCGGCCTATCTGGCCGCGATCCTGCCGAACTTTCGCGGCGTCCGCGAGATCGCCGACGGCAAGCTGTTCTTCCCGGAAGAGCATCCCGACCTCGTCGCCGAGGAGGCGCGGGCGCTTTGGGCCTGAACGCGACGCCCGTCCCCGAGGTCGTCGTCGAGACCTTGCTGAGCACGCCGTTGATCACGGTGCGCGACATCCGCTGCCAGGGTCGCTGCCGTCATCGGAGCGCCGAGGAATGCGCCGCCGCGACCGAATTGGTGTTTCCCTATCGGGGCGCCTATGCGCGGCATCTGGGGGCTGACCAGACCATCGCCGAGCCGAACCAGGTATTGTTCTTCAACGCCGAGGAAGGCTACCGGATCAGCCATCCCGTCGAAGGCGGAGACGCCTGCCTGTCCTTGGCCATCGACGAAGGCCTGATGCGCGAAATGACGCCCAAGGCCTTGCTGCGGGACGGAGCGCCCTTGGCGTTCCGCCAGCAAGGCTCGCGGATCGACGAGGCCGCCCAGGTTCTGGCCGCCCTTGTTCGACACCATCTGAGGCGTGGTCGCGCCGAGCCCCTGGAAACCGAAAGCCTGGCGCTGGCGCTGGTCCGGCGCGCCCTGGGATCCCCAGGCCCGCGCAGCGTGAGGGGCGGGGCGGGGCGGCGCCTGGCCGATCGCGTCAAGCTGGTCCTCGCCAGCGATCCG
>JAQGIN010000428.1 GCA_028291125.1 Caulobacter sp. | reverse complement strand
CGAGGCTGGCGCTTTGTTTCTCCAGGGCTAGCCGACGCCCTCGGGCGCGCCGTCCTTGGCGGGCGGGGCCGGGCAGCTGCCGGCGCGGGCCTGCACGACGTAGAACAGGGCGCGGCGGGCGACATAGGCGTTGTGCTCCGCCAGCGGGCTGGTCGGCTCGCCGGTGAGCAGGCTGGTGGCCTCACCTGCGGCGCCCGGCTGGTTGACGGTCTGCTGGTTCCAGGCCGACAGCTGCGTGCCGCAGGCCGCCTTCACGGCCTCGGCCACGATGTCGGCCTCGTCGCGCGAGGGCGCCAGGCTGTAGGCCCAGCGCTTGACGCACTCATCGACGGCGGCGCCGCCGCCCGCCGCCGGCGAGCCGGGGGTCGGCTTGGCGACCGTGAAGTCCGCGCAGATCTTGGCGTTGCCGCCGGTCCTCGCCGGCGCGTTGCAGGCGGCGAGGCCGAGGGCGGCGCTGAGCGCCGCGACGATGGCATAGGGTTTCATGGGTCCGTCCAGGTCTAGCGGTAGGTGACCGGGTTACCGTACTGGTCGTAATAGACCTTCTGCACGGCGCGCGGCGCGGCGCGCGGCGCGGGCGCGGCGGCGTAGCGGGTTCGGCTGGCGCGCGTGTAGGTGCGCTCCTTGCTGCAGCCGCTGCGGCCGATCTCGTGGCCGACCACCCCGCCGCCCACGGCGCCGATGACCGCGCCGCCGCCGCCATGGGAGATCGAGTTGCCGAGCAGGGCGCCGACGCCGCTGCCCAGGGCGGTGCTGGCGATCTTGCGGCCGCGGCAGGACGCATCGGCGTCTGAAGGACCCATGACCAGGGGCGCGGCGATGAGCGCCGCGAGCGCTGTCAAGGCGATGGATTTACGCATGATTTCTTCTCTTCCGGATGTCCCTACCGAACTAACGCGTGAGATTGTGTCGGGATGCAGACATAGGGTGGTGGACGGGCCAGTTACCCCGCCTTGAAGAACAGCACCCGCGCCGCGCCGTAGTCGCGCGCGTCCACCAGGGTCAGGCCGTCGAGCTTGGGGTCGGGCTCGCCGCGGCCGCGCTCGAACACCACCAGGGCCCCGGGGGCCAACCAGCCGTGGGCGATCAGCTCGGCCGCCGCCTTGTCGCCCAGGCCCTTGGCGTAGGGCGGGTCGAGGAACGCCAGATCGAACGGCGCGCCGGCGCTGGACGGGCGCGGGCCCAGGTCGGTGGCGTCGCGGCGGTGGATGCGGGTCTGGCCGAACAGCCCCATGGCCTCGATGTTCTCGCGGATCGCGCCGCGGGCCGCGTCGTCGGTCTCGACGAACAGACAGAACGCCGCCCCGCGCGAGATCGCCTCGACCCCCAGGGCCCCGGAGCCGGCGAACAGGTCGACCACCCGCGCGCCGCGCAGCTCGGGCGCCCAGGCGGCGTGCTCGAGGATGTTGAAAATCGCCTGGCGGGCGCGGTCGGAGGTCGGCCGCGTGGTGTCCCCCGGCGGCGTGGCGATGGCCTTGCCGCGGTACTGGCCGGAGACGACGCGCATCAGGCCCCCGCGCGCTTCAGCAAACGACCGACGACGGCCAGCACGACCATGACCCCGGCGATGCCGAGATAGCCCCACGGCTGGCCCGTCGCCACGCTGGTGAACACCAGCCAGCACATCAGGCCGGGCAGCAGGGCCACCCGGACGAGGATGAACCACTTGGTGGCGGCGCTCAGGGCCGGGGTCGCCAGCTTGCCGACGAAGGCCGCGTAGCCCCAGCTCAGGGCGTGGGCGACGCCGATCGCCGTCACCAGCCCGACATAGACTCGCGAGGCCTCGATCCCGCCCTGCTCCCACAGAAGCTCGGTGCCCAGCGGCAGCAGGGCGACCAGGCCCAGCATCAACAGGTTGAGCACGTCGAGCACGCCATCGGCCCGCAGCAGATGGGCGAAGGTGCGGCGGTGGGAGATCCAGTTGATGCCGATCACCGCGAAACTGACCGTATAGGCGGTCAGCTTGGGCCCCATCAGTCGAAACAGCTCGCCGACGCCGTTCCAGTGCTCGGGCGGATGGATCTCGATGGCCAGCAGGGTGATGGCGATGGCGAACACCGCGTCCGAGAACAGGATCAGCCGGTGCAGGTGCTTGTCGTCGGCGACGCTGGCGCTCATGGAAGTCCCCCGAATTGTCCCACGGATGTGTGCCGGGCCAGGCCGGCGACGGCAAGCTTGGCGTTTACGGACTTCAGCAGCGATTTCTTTGCCGTTAGCGTGCACAGCATGGGGCGTGCGCGGGCGGAGTCCAAATCGGTGACCTTGGCGACGATGATCGACGCGATGCGCGGCTCCGCCTTCCTGCGCGATGTCGGGCCCGCCGACCGCCGCATCGGCCCCATCCTGCTGACCCTGCCGGTCGGCGCCATGGCCGGGGTCCTGGCCGCCATCGTCGGCGGCGCGGCGTCGGTGTCGCTGTACGGCGCCCTGGTGGTCGGGCTGCAGGGACCGGCCGCGGCGGGCGGCCTGCTGGACGTGCTGACCAACCCCGCCCTGCTGGCCACCAGCCTGACGGCGGTGCTGCTGGTCCTGACCCTGCTGGCCGGCACCAACGGTCCGCTGGCGGTGGCCTTCACCGCCATGGCCGCCCTGCTGCACGGCCGGCGGCTGATGAGCTACGTGACCAGCGCGCCCCGCTTCCGCTGGCGGCTGCTGCTGGCGGGACTGATCCTGTTCACGGTCGGCGTCGGGCCGCTGCTGGCGCTCGACGCCTGGTTCGACCCCAAGACCGCCGGCATGCCGATCCTGACCCTGACCCCCACCACCGCCGGTCGGTTGACCTACGCCGGGGCGGCCATCGTCCTGCTGCTGATCGCCGCCGCCGCCGAGGAGCTGGTGTTCCGCGGCTGGCTGCTGAAGGTCACGGGCGCCTTCACCCGCCGGCCCTGGGCGCTGCTGATCGTCAACGGCCTGGCCTTCGCGGCCATCCATTTCGACCCCAATGTCGACGCCTTCCTGGTGCGGACGGTGATGGGCGTCGGCCTGGCCTATATGGCCCTGCGGCTGGGCGGCATCGAACTGGCGGTCGGGGCCCACGCCGCCAA
>JAQGIN010000427.1 GCA_028291125.1 Caulobacter sp. | reverse complement strand
CCCGGAGTTCACCTCGCGGTGCCCGGTCACCGGCCAGCCGGACTTCGCCCATCTGGTCATCGACTACGCGCCCGGCGACTGGCTGATCGAGAGCAAGTCGCTGAAGCTCTATCTGACCTCGTTCCGCGACCACGGCTCGTTCCACGAGGACTGCACGGTCAAGATCGCCCGCAAGATCGTCGAGGTCGCCGCCCCGCGCTGGCTGCGCATCGGCGGCTACTGGTACCCGCGCGGCGGCATCCCGATCGACGTCTTCTGGCAGACCGGCCCGGCGCCGGAGGGGCTGTGGGTGCCGGACCAGGGCGTGGCGCCGTATCGCGGGCGGGGCTAGGGGCAGCTCACTCACTGGCCCCCTCCGGGCCTACGGCCCTCCTCCCCCAGAGGGGGGAGAGTCGCGTTGGTCGCGCCCCGAAAACTCCGCCCCCTATGGGGGCGGACGGTCGCGAAGCGACCCGGTGGGGGCCAGTGGCTAGGGCCGCCACACCGTCGTGATCGCCGCCACGTCCGGCCGCACGCGCTCCTGCGGGGCCTCCGCCGCCGTGCCGACATAGAGGAAGCCGGCCACCTGCTCGCCCTCGGCGACGCCGAGGATCTCCAGGGCCCGCGGGTCGTAGCTGTACCAGTCGGTGATCCAGTTGGCACCGTAGCCCATGGCCGGGGCGGCCAGCAGCAGTTGCATGCATACCGCCGCGGCGCTCATCCGCTGCTCCCATTCGGGGATCTCGCCGGCGGTGAAGCGCGAGATCACCACGATGGCCAGCGGCGGGCTGGTCAGCTTGCGCAGCGCCGCCGTCGCCTTGACCGGATTGGCTTGGCTGGCGGCGAGCGCCGTGATGCGGGCGGCGAAGGCGGCCTTGGCCTCGCCTTGCAGGATGACGAACCGCCAGGGCGACAGCTTACCGTGGTCGGGCACCCGGGCCCCCAGGCGCAGCAGGTCGGCCAACTGGCCGGCGTCGGGCCCGGGCGCGGTCAGGGTCATGGCCGAGGCCGACCGGCGCCGCGCCAGCAGGCGCAGCATCTCCGGCGACGCCTCGATCGGCAGCGTTTCACCAAAGGCCGGCGCGGCGGGAACGGAAGCGGTCAAGACGATCTCCACGAAAGCGCGCTAAGTCGCCTCACCTAGGGCGGCGCGGCCGCCGCCACAACAGACGAAGGCAGCATGAGCGACAAACCCAGCTGGTTGAAGCCGCATGGAACCCCCTGGACCAGCCACAGCGAAAAGCTGGTCTACGAGACCCCGTGGCTGAAGGTCACCGAGCACGCCACCACCGCCCCGACGGGCCAGCCGGCCAACTATGGCCGGGTGGGGTTCAAGAACCGGGCGATCGGCGTGGTGCCGCTGCACGACGACGGCACCGTGACCCTGGTCGGCCAGAACCGCTTCCCGTTCGGCCGCTACAGCTGGGAGCTGCCCGAGGGCGGCGCGCCGCTCGACGAGGACCCGCTGGACGGCGCCAAGCGCGAACTGGCCGAGGAGGTCGGGCTGGCGGCGTCGGACTGGCGCGAGATCCTGACCCTGGAGCTGTCCAACTCGATCACCGACGAGCACGCCCACGGCTATCTGGCCCTGGGCCTGACCCCGGTCGACTTCGCCCCCGACGACACCGAGGACCTGGCCATCGCCCGGGTGCCGTTCGGCGAGGCGCTGGACGCCGCCGTCAAGGGCTGGATGCCGGACGTGCTGACGGTGGCGCTGCTGCTGCGGACGCACCATATGGCGGTGAAGGGCGAGCTGCCGCCGGACTTGGCGCGGCTGCTGCTGGCCTAGGGGCTTCTGGACGCCGCGCGCGTTTGGAGTCAGAAGGCGTTTAGTCCGCGTAGAGCATTTTCTATGAAAATGCCCAAGGTCGCCGCAGGGCAAGGAGATCCCGATGGCCAAGCCTCTTGAGGTGGTCACCTCGCACGAAGCGCCCCCGGTCTGGGCGGCGCTGCGCAACCAGGCCGAACACGCCGCCAAGGCCGAGCCGGCCCTGGCCTCGCTGCTCAACGCCGTGGTGTTGAGCCACGACAACCTGGCCGACGCCCTCAGCTACCAGATCGCCCGCAAGCTCGGCGACCAGGAGCTGCGCGCCATGAGCGCCCGCGAATTCGCCGAGGAGGCCTTCGAGGCCGATCCGTCGCTGATCGTCGCCGCCGAGGCCGACCTCAAGGCGGTGTTCGAGCGCGACCCGGCCACCAAGGGCTATGTCCAGCCGTTCCTGTTCTTCAAGGGCTTCCTGGCGCTGCAGACCCACCGGGTGTCGCACTGGCTGTGGAGCGAGGGCCGCGAGACCCTGGCCTTCTACCTGCAGAGCCGCTCCAGCGAGGTGTTCCAGGTCGACATCAATCCGGCCGCCCGCATCGGCTCGGGCATCTTCCTCGACCACGGCACCGGCATCGTCATCGGCGAGACCGCGGTGGTCGGCGACGACGTCTCGATGCTGCACGGCGTCACCCTGGGCGGCACCGGAGCCGAGCGCGGCGACCGCCACCCCAAGATCGGCAAGGGCGTGCTGCTGGGCGCCGGGGCCAAGGTGCTGGGCAATATCGTCATCGGCGACTACGCCAAGATCGCTTCGGGCTCGGTGGTGCTCAAGCCGGTGCCGCCGCACTGCACCGCCGCCGGCGTGCCGGCCCGCATCGTCAACTGCCC
>JAQGIN010000413.1 GCA_028291125.1 Caulobacter sp. | reverse complement strand
TAGATGGCGATGGCGAACCCGGCCACGGCGATCGCCGACAGCACGGTCACGCCGGCCACGGCGATCCATCGTTCTCTGGGTTTTAGATCCACGCAGCCTCCGCCGGGCGCCGCCCAACACCCGCCTCAAGACGATCCTCTAGCGCGCATCGCGCGGGGCGCCAACGGCCGTGGGCAAGATGACGCGCCGCTAGCGCGAGGCTAGCTTGGTCTGGGTGGCGAAATAGGCCTCGATGGAGTCGCCGACGGCGTTCATCACCCGGGCGCGACCGTCGGGATCATTGAGCAAACGCTCGTCCTCGACATTGGTCATGAAGCCCATCTCCAGCAGCACGGCCGGCACGTCGGGGGCCAGCAGCACGTAGAAGCCGGCGTCGCGGTGGCTGCGGCGCAACAGGCTGGTCTCCTCGCCGACCTGCTGCAGCAGCATCTCGGCGAAGGCGGCCGAGCGGTTCTTGGTCACCCGCTGGCTGAGGTCCATGAGGATCTGGCTGACGGCGCGGTCGCGGCCCGGCATGCTGGCGTTGATCAACCAGTCGTCCTTGTTGAGCACCTGATTGACCCGCTCGGTGGCCTTGTCCGACAGGGTGTAGACGCTGGCCCCGCGGGTGGCGACGTCCGGCCCCGAATCGGCGTGCAGCGAGATGAACAGGTCGGCGTCGGCGCGGCGGGCGATCTGCACCCGCGACTCCAGCGGCACGAAGGTGTCGGTGTCGCGGGTCATCACCACCTGATAGCGGCCGGACTTCTCCAACCGCGCCTTGAGCAGCTTGGCCGCGGCCAAGGTGATGTCCTTCTCGCTGGCCGAGGCGCCGGACGAGCCGGGATCCTTGCCGCCGTGGCCGGCGTCGATGACGATCACCTTCTTCAGCCGCAGCGGCGGGGCCTTGACCGGGGCCGAGACCAGGATTGGCCGCGGCGCGCCTCGGGCCGCGGGGGCGTCCACGGCCTTGAGGTCGATGACATAGCGATAGGCCGTCGCGCCGTCGCCGGGCGGCAGCAGGAAGCGGCGGCGGACCTCGGCCTTGGCCGACAGGTCGAGCCGCAGGCGCGCGCCGCCGGCCGCCTCGTCGATCAGCCAGCGCTCGACCAGGCCCTGACCGGCGCCTTGCAGGTCGCCGGAGACGGTGATGTTGGGCAGGGCGATGACCACGCGGCGGTCCAGGGCCCCGTCGGCGAGCAGCTTGCCGGCCGCGGCGCGGTCGAGGTCGATGACCACGCGGGTCTCGTTGCGATCGCCGCCGAACCGCACCTTCTGCACGCCAGAGGGCGCGGCGGGGCCTTGAGCCATCGCCACGGCGACGCCGACGAGCGACACGGCGCCGACGATCAAGATCGCCTTCGCCCAGCCTGTCCGCACCGCCTTGATCAGACCCCCACCCATGCGCGCCTTGTTCCACAGCCGTCTTGGTAAACCAAATCTGATTAGAGCCGCCCGACGGTAGCCAAAGGGTTAAATCCGACCCCTTCGTCGAGCGCTTTTCTTTTTGCGTCCGATGTTGCTACACTTATACCCGCGCGTTGAGCCCCGTGGTCGTCACGGCGCTGTTCGCGATGCGGTTCGTAGCCGATCGACGCTTCCGGCGTCAGTCTCCATAAGAGCCGCAAAGCCCGCGTCGGGCTTTACGCCGTCACGGCGACGACGCGCCACCTGATCCGCGCCACTCCGGCGCGACAAGGAACTTAGAAACCTTATGGGCTGCGCCGCACCCGTCCGCCTTTGGCATCCGACCTTTCGCAACCGCTCTGGCGGCGCGACGGGCGGTGACGCGCGCGCCCTTCATTCATATCGGCGCCCGGGCCTAGCGCCCGCAGCGCGCCGAGGAGATCGTTTTAATGTCAAAGAAGATGTTGATCGACGCCGCACACGCCGAAGAGACGCGTGTGGTCGTCGTGGACGGAACCCGGGTTGAGGAATTCGATTTCGAAAGCCAAACTCGCAAGCAACTTCGCGGAAATATCTATCTCGCCAAGGTGACCCGGGTCGAACCCAGCCTGCAGGCCGCGTTCATCGAATATGGCGGCAATCGCCACGGCTTCCTGGCCTTCAACGAAATCCACCCGGATTATTACCAGATCCCGGTGGCCGACCGCGAAGCGCTGATGCGCGACGACTCGCACGACGACGAAGACGACCATCACCACGCCCGCGAACGCGGCGAGGATGACGGCGACGCGGTCGACGACGAGGACGACGTCGTCGAGGAAGAACTGGCGCGCCGCAAGCGCCGCCTGATGCGCAAGTACAAGATCCAGGAAGTGATCCGCCGCCGGCAGATCATGCTGGTCCAGGTCGTCAAGGAAGAGCGCGGCAACAAGGGCGCGGCCCTGACCACCTATCTGTCGCTGGCCGGCCGTTACGGCGTCCTGATGCCCAACACCGCCCGCGGCGGCGGCATCAGCCGCAAGATCACCACCATCACCGACCGCAAGCGCCTGAAGGGCGTGGTCCAGGGCCTGGACGTGCCGCAGGGCATGGGCCTGATCATCCGCACGGCCGGCGCTAAGCGCACCAAGGCCGAGATCAAGCGCGACTACGAATATCTGCTGCGGCTGTGGGAGAACATCCGCGACAATACCCTGCACTCGATCGCGCCGGCGCTGATCTACGAGGAGGAAGACCTCGTCAAGCGCGCCATCCGCGACATGTACGACAAGGATCTGGAGGGCATCTGGGTCGAGGGCGAGGCCGGCTATCGCGAGGCGCGCGACTTCATGCGCATGCTGATGCCCAGCCAGGCCAAGAAGGTGTTCCACTACCGCGAGCCGGCGCCGCTGTTCGTCAAGCACCGCATCGAGGACCACCTGGCGCAAATCTATTCGCCGGTCGTGCCGCTGCGGTCGGGCGGCTATCTGGTGATCAACCAGACCGAGGCCCTGGTCGCCGTCGACGTCAACTCGGGCAAGGCGACGCGCGAGCGCAACATCGAGGCCACGGCGCTGAAGACCAATATGGAGGCGGCCGAAGAGACCGCCCGCCAATTGCGTCTGCGTGACCTGGCCGGCCTGATCGTCATCGATTTCATCGACATGGACGAGGCCAAGAACAACCGCGCCGTCGAGAAGGTGCTCAAGGACTCGCTGAAGGACGACCGCGCCCGCATCCAAATGGGCAAGATCAGCGGCTTTGGTCTGATGGAGATCAGCCGCCAGCGTCGCCGCACCGGCGTGCTGGAAGGCACCACCCATGTCTGCGAACACTGCGCCGGCACTGGCCGGGTGCGCTCGGTGGAGTCCAGCGCCCTGGCCGCCCTGCGCGCGGTCGAGGTCGAGGCCCTGAAGGGCGGCGGCGCCGTCACCCTGAAGGTGTGCCGCACCGTCGGCCTCTACATCCTCAACGAGAAGCGGGCCTATCTGACCCGCATGCAGCAGACCCACGGTCTGTTCGTCACCGTGCTGGTCGACGACGCCCTGGGCCAGGCCGAGCAGGAGATCGAACGCACCGAGCTCAGCGACCGTCCGCCGCAACAGTTCCTGCCGTCGTCCGAAGACACCGCGCTCGATGACGACGACGACTTCGAATACGAGGACGAAGACGAGGAAGACGACGAAGACGAGGTTTCCGACGAAGCCGGAGCCGAGCGCGAGGACACCGACGACGACGCGGCCAAGACCCGCACCGAGGCCCGCGGCCGCGCGCCGCGCGAAACCACCGAGGACGCCGAGGGCGATCGCGGCGGCCGTCGGCGCAAGCGCCGCCGGCGCGGGCGTCGTGACGATCTGCCCGGCGAGGCCGGGGCTGGCGAAGAGCCGCTGGCGGCCGAGGACGGTGACGACGTCGAGGGCGTCGAAGGCGACGAGCCCGAATCCGCCGACGAGGACGAGGAAGCCCGTCGCCGTCGTCGTCGTCGCGGCCGCCGTGGCGGTCGTCGGGGCGGTCGCGAGGATGGCGCCCGTCCGGCCGACGCCTTCGCCTGGACCCGTCCGCGGGTGCCGTTCGGCGACGATCCGTTCGTCTGGCACGATCCCGAGGCCCTCGACGGCCGCAACGCCGAGGCGGCTCGCCGCCCGGCGG